>DAOVNV010000085.1 GCA_030630015.1 Desulfuromonadales bacterium
CCATTTCGTCGGTTGCCGCCATTTCCAGGTTGAGCCGAGTCTGAATGGTCCGCCGCAACAACATCACGTCACGGTCCTGGATATGGCGGCGGTCCTCGCGCAGGTGCACGGTGATGCCGTCGGCTCCAGCCAGTTCAGCAAAGGCCGCCGCCGTCACCGGGTCCGGTTCATTCACGCCGCGCGCCTGACGTATGGTCGCAACATGATCAACATTCACACTAAGCTTGGTCATGATGATTAGTCTCCCAACTCGTTTTCGACCGCCCGGGCAATCTCGTTGGCCATCGCGGCAATCTCGTCCTGATCCTGACCTTCAAGCATGATGCGCAACAGCGGCTCAGTTCCGGAATAGCGCACCAGAACACGGCCGTTGTCGCCAAGCTGTTCCTCGACACGGTCGATCACTGCCCGGATGACCGGGATCTCATTAATGTTGCGGCGTGCCCTGACCCGCACGTTGATCAGGGTCTGCGGCAGAGAGGTCATAACTTGTGCTAGTTCGGACAGCGGCTTGCCGGTTTCCTGCATGATTGCCAGAATCTGCAGAGCCGTCAGCACCCCGTCCCCGGTCGTATTATGCTCGAGAAAAATCATGTGCCCGGACTGCTCCCCACCGAGCAGGCAGCCTTGCCGGCGCATCTCTTCGACGACATAACGGTCGCCCACGGCTGTCTTGGTCACCCGACCGCCGGCCTTGCGCATGGCGATGTCCAGACCCATGTTCGACATCACCGTCGCAACCACCGTCTTGTGCGGCAACTTTCCCTGCTGCAGCAGATGAATACCGCAGATCGCCAGGATATGATCTCCGTCAACATCGTCGCCATGCTCGTCAACAAACAGACACCGGTCCGCGTCGCCATCCAGGGCAATCCCCAGGTGGGCGCCATGCTCCTTGACCGCCCTTGAAATCAGTTCGGGATGCATGGAACCACACTCGAAATTGATATTCGTGCCATTGGGATTGACCCCATAAGGGATCACCTCTGCACCAAGTTCCTCGAGCACCGCCGGGGCCACACGATAGGCCGCACCGTGAGCACAGTCGAGCACGATTTTAAATCCGGTCAGGTCGAGATTGCGTGGAAATGTATTCTTCAGGAAAACAACATACCGTCCCATGGCGTCATCAACCCTGAAGGCCTTACCAACCTCGGCCGCGGTCGGACGCAAGTCGTCAATCTTCCCGGAAAGGATCAGATCCTCGATCTGCAGTTCCTTCTCGTCGGGAAGTTTGAAGCCATCCCGCGCGAAAAACTTGATCCCGTTGTCCTGATAGGGATTGTGTGAAGCAGAAATAACCACCCCCGCATCGGCGCGCATCGATGCCGTGATAAAAGCGATCCCAGGCGTCGGCAGAGGCCCCACCAGCAATACGTCGACCCCCATGGAGCAGATCCCCGCCGCCAGTGCATTTTCAATCATATAGCCGGAAAGCCGGGTGTCCTTGCCGATCACAATACGGCTGCGCCGATCCTCGTTCTTGAACAGGTAGGCTGCAGCGCGCCCGATCTGCATGGCGATCTCGGTCGTCATCGGATGAACGTTGGCAACCCCTCTTACGCCATCTGTTCCGAAAAGCTGCTTGGTCATTTTTCTGAAGCCCCTCCCTGCGTCTCTGTTTTCGGCTCTTTTGCGGCAGGGAAATCCGGGTCAGGAGCCAACAGCACTTCGACCTCCACCGTTTTCTGTTTCTCCAGATAGGTATAATTTCCGACGTAATCGATCGGCGCGGTTTGCGAAAAGCTTTCCTGCACTCCGGTCAGGTCGATACTCTCGGTCACAACTTCACTCACCGCTTTCAATTCGCTCCCGGCGCCGAACACAGCGATCTGTTCCGGCTCGACCCGGGTTTTCGTCACCTTGTATCCCTCAACCGGTTTACCGGACAGCACGACACGAACGGGTACGCTTTTCTCCCGGATATGTTCCAGCTTGACGTCCACGTATGAAGGGGAAATCCGGGTCACCTTGAGACCGGTCGGTATGTTCAGACTTTCCTCCAGGCGTTTGAAGGACGTCACCCCCGCTGGAAGCTCCTTGAGATCCACGGCAATACTGACATCACCCGCAGTATGGTGCATCAGCAGGGCACGCGGGCCGGCAATCCTGACAGACACAGAACTGGGCACTTCGTTGGCGATAATCAGGTCTTTGGACAATCCCTGGTATTCAAGCGGAACGATATAGGAAACTTCCAGATTCCGCTCACCGATCACGAAAAACCAGAGCACCACTGCAAAGGCCAGCGAGACGAGTTTAAGGATCCAATTTTCTGTCCACTTTTCAAACATGATCAACTCTTCCGGCCCTTGGCCTTTTTCGGCTCGAGCAGGCGCATCAACACTTTTTTAAGCCGTGGGCCATCGAGATTACGGGTCATCCGGCCGCCGACCACCACTGAGATCTTGCCGGTTTCCTCCGAAATCACAATGACCACTGCGTCGACCAGTTCGGTTAGCCCGATCGCCGCCCTGTGCCGGGTCCCCAATCTGGGACTGACCATCGTGCTCTGAGTCAGCGGCAGAAAGCAGCCAGCCCGAGTCAGCCGTCCCTGCTGGACAATGAGAGCCCCGTCATGGATCGGCGATGACGGATGAAAGATCGCATTGATCAGGTCACTCGACGGTTTTGCGTCAAGTTCGACGCCGATCTCCAGGAAATCGTTGATCCCCGTTTCCCGCTCGATCACGAGCAAAGCGCCAAAACGCTTCTGAACCAGCGAGACGCTGCTCCGGACCAGTTCATCGATGACCTTGGTCTCCTCACGGAAGGACAGGTCTGCAAAAAAGGGGTTGCGCCCGACATGCAACAGGGCGCGCCTGATATCATGCTGAAAAATAACGATGATGACCAGGATGATCGAAGAGAGAAAGTTTTCGAGGAGCCAGTTAAGGGTGTAGAGTTGGCCGACCTGGGAGACAACATAGACCAGTAGCAGAACGGCAAGTCCGACCAGCATCTGGACGGCGCGCGTTCCCTTGATCAGCAGAATGATCCGGTAGAGAATGAATGCGACCAGCAGGATATCGAGCAGGTCGAGCAGCCACCGAAAATTTGACAAGGTTTCGAACATCCGCTGCTCACCTCTTCGATCAGGTTCAACAGTGACTTGCTACCGGCAGACAGCCCAGGCCGTCAGTGCCGCTTCCCGGGACGATGCCACGTCATGCACACGAAAGATATTTGCCCCGCCGGCCACCCCGAGAGCAACCGTAGCCAGACTCCCGGCAAGACGCTGGCGCGGTTCATCCTGGCCCAGAATCCTGCCGATAAAACTCTTGCGGGAGGTTCCCAGCAGAATCGGGCGTCCGAGACAGGTCAACTCGGCCAGGCGACGCAGCAACTCCAGGTTGCCGACAAGATCCTTCCCGAAACCGATGCCGGGATCAATGGCAATTTTATCTTCGGCTACGCCGGCGCACAACGCGATCTGCAGGCTCTTCCGGAGGCTATCCAGAACCTCTCCGAGCAGATCATCATATCCGGTATTCGCTTGCATCCGGTCCGGGCGCCCCCGCGTATGCATGGCGAACAACCCGACACCGCTTTCGGCAACGGCTGCAGCCATTCCTGGATCAAACCTCAGCCCACTGATATCATTGACAAACTCGGCGCCCGAAGCCACCGCCGCACGCGCGACCTCGCTCTTGTTCGTATCTATGGAGAGGGGAATACCGATCTCACCGGTCAACGCCTCCAGAACCGGCAGAACCCGGTCGAGCTCTTCCTGTACAGAAACGGGACTCGCTCCGGGACGGGTACTCTCCCCCCCGACATCGATCAGGTCAGCGCCTTCGTCGGCCATCTGCCGGGCTCGGGCCACAGCATGGTCCAGCAACTGGTACACACCCCCATCTGAAAACGAATCCGGGGTGATATTAAGGATTCCCATAATCCGCGGACGATCAAGTTCCAGCCGGCAGGTTCTGCCCTTCAGGTAGCCCGGCCCGGGAGTCCGGGCAACCTGCAGTCCATTTGCAGAAGAAGAGTCTTCGGACATCAGCCTTCGCTGGGGTCGGGCTCTGCAGAGGCCTCACCGGCATCCCTGCCGGCCTCGTGTTCCGCAATGGTTTCGGTAACGGACGCTGCGCTGAAAGGTTCAACCTCTTCAACGACCTCCTTGATGCCGAAGGCGAGAGCCTTGACCTCGTCTGAATCCAGGTTTTCGCGCACCAGCAGAGCCTCTGAAATCCGGACCAGGGCATCCTGGTTGTCCCCAATCAACCCCTTAGTTCGTGCGTAGTTCTCCTCAACGATGACGCGGATTTCGTTATCGATGGCCATGGCCGTTGCTTCACTGTAACTCTTGACGTGGCCATAGTCGCGGCCGAGGAAAATCTCGCCTTCCTTTTCACCGTAGGCCAGGGGTCCGAGCTTGTCGCTCATGCCCCACTCGCAAACCATCTTCCGGGCGATGCCCGTAGCTCGTTCAAGGTCGTTGGAAGCACCGCTGGTCACACTCTCGAAGGTCAGTTCCTCGGCGATCCGGCCGCCGAGCAGGGTGCAGATACGGACATTAAGGCCTTTCTTGGTCTCGTTGTACTTCTCCTCCTCAGGAAGGAACATGGTCACCCCCATGGCCCGGCCGCGCGGAATGATCGAGACCTTGTAGACGGGGTCCGCTTCAGGGATCAGCAGGGCCACCAGGGCGTGGCCCGCCTCGTGGTAGGCCGTCACCTTCTTTTCCTCATCGCTAATCACCATGGAGCGCCGCTCGGCGCCCATCATCACCTTGTCCTTGGCGCGCTCGAGGTCTTCCATGTCAACTTTGTCCTTGTCCGCCCGCGCGGCGAGCAGGGCGGCCTCGTTGATCATGTTCTCAAGGTCGGCACCGGAAAAGCCGGGGGTTCCCTTGGCCAGCACTTCGAGATCCACACTCTCGCCTTGCGGCACTTTGCGCGCATGGACCTGGAGGATCTTGGCGCGGCCACGCACATCCGGCAGGGGAACCACGACCTGGCGGTCGAAGCGTCCGGGGCGCAGCAGCGCGGGATCGAGCACATCGGGCCGGTTGGTTGCGGCAATCAGGATGACGCCTTCGTTCGATTCGAAGCCGTCCATTTCAACCAGCAACTGGTTCAGGGTCTGCTCGCGCTCATCGTGCCCGCCGCCCATACCGGCACCGCGATGACGGCCCACCGCGTCGATCTCGTCGATAAAAATGATGCAGGGCGCGTTCTTCTTGCCCTGTACGAACAGGTCGCGGACACGACTGGCACCGACACCGACAAACATTTCCACAAAATCCGAACCGGAAATTGAGTAGAAGGGGACACCAGCCTCACCGGCAATGGCCCGACCCAGCAAGGTCTTGCCCGTACCAGGGGGTCCCACCAGCAGCACGCCCTTCGGAATACGGCCACCCAGTCGCGAGAACTTCTTCGGATCCTTCAGGAAGGCAACGATCTCCTCAAGTTCGTCCTTGGCTTCGTCAATCCCCGCCACGTCGCTGAACATGATCTTGGTCTGCGATTCGCTAAGCAGTTTGGCGCGGCTCTTGCCGAAACTCATCGCCTTGCCGCCGCCGGATTGCATCTGCCGCATGAAGAAAACCCAGACGGCGATCAGCAGCAGGATCGGTCCCCAGGAAACCAGCAGGGTCATCCAGAAGCTGGCATCCTCGCTCGGCATGGCCTCGATCACGACCCCTTGGTCACGCAACAGGTTAATCAGTTCCGGATCATCCGGGGCATAGGTCGTGAAGGGGGTATTGTCAATAAATTTCCCATGGATATCCGAGCCCTGGATTGTAACCTCCGAGACCCGTTCCTCTTCGATCGCAGTCAGGAAGGTCGTATAGGAAATAGGCTGCTGTCCGCGATCTTTTTCGGTCATCATATTGAACAGCATGATCATCACCAGCGAGATGACCAGCCAGAGTGCAATGTTCTTATAAAACTGATTCACGTTTCCTCCTGCTATGTCGTCTTAAAAACCTAAATAAAATAGAGTGTTTACAGAGAAAATACCGTTGGAAATACTACCACAAGAGGGATATCTTTACAAGCAGTTTTGTTCAAAATAGAGGAGTAGGGCGCGAGGCGCGAGGCGCGAAAAATTCCACTTATCAAGAACAGTCAACGACGCTCAACCGTACAACTTTCTGTGACGTTTTCTGCACTCGGTATCCCCGGCAGCGGCGCATTCCGACCACCCAAAGGATTTCTTCACCGCGAACGATCAGGGGCCAGGTCGCGCGCGACTCTTTCGTCAACTTTGCATCGACGAACAGGTCCTGCAGTTTCTTGCTGCCCTGCATGCCGTCGGGAAACAGTCGGTCTCCCGATCGGAAGGTCCGCATAGTCAACGGAAAGGACACCACCTCAGCCGAAAACTCAACAGCTGACGCCCCTTCTCCCTGGCTGCTGTCATGAATTGATATCAGCAAATGGCGTCCATCCGGCAGAGGGTAAATGCCGGGGCCGGCCACCACGACCGGGCTAAAACCGGAAGTTTCTGGGGCTTCCAGCCTGAACAGCAACTGATTATAACGGCGTGCAACCCAGCAACCCGGCAGGTTGATCTCAGCCTGCGGAGCCTCGCTCCTGACCAGACCTATGACGTCTGCAATATGAATATTGCCGATCCGGCGCAGGTTGCCGCGCACCTTGTGCAGGGCAGCGCGTACCAACCGGCCAGCCAGTGCGGGAGACGACTCCAGCAGGAGTTGCCTTGGCAGGCTGAGCCCGTACTCATCTTCCCGGCAATGTTCAGCGAGAATCTGCGCAGTCATCTCGTCCCAGTAGGTTTCGTCCTGAGCGAACAAGGTGCAAAGCTCCTCCAGACGACGCTCGATATTCGGGTTGAATTCGCGCAACAGGGGCAGCAGTTCGTGACGGATGCGATTGCGGGTAAAGGTGCAATCGTTGTTCGATGCGTCCTCGCGCCAGAGCAGGCCGCTGCTTCGCAGGTAATCGAGGATTTCGGCGCGGTCGAACCCGAGCAGGGGGCGTACGAATGCGTCGGACATCATCCGCATTCCGGACAAGCCGGTTGGACCGGCCCCGCGCAGCAGACGCAGCAAGAAGGTCTCTGCCTGGTCGTCCCGATGATGACCGAGAGCGATCAGGCTACATTCGCGAGCTCGCGCTGTCGAACGCAGAAAGTCACGCCGTTCCAGCCTGGCCACCTCCTCGAGATTGCCCTTCTGTGCGCGAGCCTTGCCAGCAATATCGCGCCGTTCGATGGTCAGGGGGATATCAAGCCGGGTGCAGAGATCCTGTACAAACTCCGCGTCTCCCACGCTCTCGGGGCGCAGGGCGTGATCGAGATGGGCTGCTTCCAGGTGCAGTGAGAATTTTTCGGCAGCCTCATTCAGCAGGGACAACAGCGCAACCGAATCGGCCCCGCCCGAGACAGCCACGAGCACCCGGCTGCCAGACGGAAAAACTCCGGTTTCGGCGAGGAATAATTGAAAACGCTGTGAGAGATCAGACATGGGGTGCTTATACCCGAGGAAATGGAACCAATCACCTGACGAAAGATTTTAACGCAAAGACGCAAAGAAAAGCCAGCAAAGCCGCAAAGGAAAACCTTTATAACAATTCAAAGCTGAGCACCTACTACAAAGCCCCCATCCGTTGCCGAAAGAGGGCTTTGCTATAAATGGTGGCGGTGCAGAGATTCGAACTCCGGACACTGCGGATATGAGCCGCATGCTCTAACCAACTGAGCTACACCGCCGTAAATTATTCATCAAAATTAGAAACTTACAGCTATTTCGAAAGTTTGGCAACCAAAGGGCATACTATATAGCTCATCCCACCGGGGCTGTCAAGCGAAAAGGGCCGTGCACGCTGGTCGCAACATGCAAATAAAGCGGGCATCTGGTAGCGAATGCATGCAGCCTGGATTCCTGAGTAAATGGCGAATCTAGCAGCCGGTCAGGCTATCAATGAACTGGCTGCCAGGTTAAAAAATTGGGGCAATGCGCTCGTAGGATTTGGTCAGGCGCTTTGAGGTACTGAGGAAAATGTGCTTGAGCAGACGTAAGCCAACCAGGGGATGCTGCTCGATCATCTCTTCGAACTTGTGGCTGTGCAGAATGACCATGTCGACCGGCTCGATCACCTCGGCCGTTACCGTGCGTGGTTTGTCGGTCAGCAGGCAGAGCTCCCCAACCACCGAACCTGCTGTATAGACACCAATCACGATATTTTTACCGCTGAATTCCGTTTCTTTCTTGATGCCGAGTTTGCCATCAAGGATAAATGCAGCGTAATTCTCGCCATAACCTTCCGTCCACAGGGTCTCCCCGGCAGGAACAGTAACCTGTTCACAAAACTTCAGGATGTTATCCAGTTCCGGCGGCTCAAAGCCTTGAAAACATTCGAAATTGCGGCACAGGGCTTCAGCAGGCATGGGCTGGTCCTCTCCTTAAGTCACTCAACATAAAATAAAAAGGGCCTGCTACATCGGCGCAGGCCCTTCTGATCTTTGGTAGCGGGGAGAGGATTTGAACCTCTGACCTTCGGGTACGCCCATCCCTATTCAAACAAACCGATACACCTCATTCAGCCACACGCTCCTGATTTTCGTCTATAAGAAGCGTAAAGAAGATGACTGGGAGAACAGCAGCCTTTTGACGAATCCCTGGACTCACAGTATTTTCCCAGACGCTGACTTGATAACCTTCGGCGGCCTGAAAATACTGAAAATCAAGATCAGACCGGATTATGCCTGTTCAATAACTCCAGAATCTCAGGCTCGCTGGTCTTCGGAGTAATCACCTTGATCTGCATATCGGCCTTAATCACATAAAACTTCTCTTGTGGGATACCGGCCCCAAGTAGGTCATCAACTGCATTTTTCAGAGAATCTACTGAGCCATAAGTCACTGTCACGGTCGTCATAGTCATGATAGCCTCCTCTAGCTTGCTGTTTGACGAACCACCCGCCTTCAGTTCGTCACTGTAACGAGTTTGCCTTACATCCTTTCCTGAACCCTTCCAGGATGAAAAAGTTTTCATACTGGACAATTATAATTATACTGCACGAAGCAGAACTTACAATTCCACAAAAGAATCTCTTTATTCAACCGAAAGACTGACAACAGAGGTATTTGTGAAATGACCTGTTCGCTGCCTTGCCCCGTTTCCTTTATGCACTGCAATGCGAGAAGCAGCGAAAGCATCCTGCGGGTGGTGATTTATAGGAAAGATAACGGATTAAGCATAAGCGGCGACGACGTGAAGGTTCGGGAAGTTTTTCAATCCCTCCAGGAATGACTGCTCTCCATACACCGCTGATCATGGGGTTTTGAATCGATAATAATTCCAGTCCGGTATCGATTCTCTCTCGCAGAAAGCTGCATCCAGGGAAGGAACCAGAGACGAAGCCCAACTCGTGCAGGTGGTCCCCCGGTCTGTACTGAAGCAGGCGCGAAACGTCCAGAAATAAGGCCATCCGCGTTTCAGGGGCGTTTCAAGGGTATGCGTTGGCGTCTCTAGACCATGTCGTTCGTAAACCAATTCCCCCCGTCTCCCGCCAGGTGCCTCCCATATCTTCAAGTCATATCGGAAAGCCTTGATTTCATGCCCGGTCTTCTCGAGTAATTGACGCGCCTGCGCCTCATCC
>DAOVNV010000258.1 GCA_030630015.1 Desulfuromonadales bacterium
AGGGAGTATTTGCTCAGGGGGAGAGTAGGACCAACAGATGACGGTGTTTCAGCAGGAGGAACATCTGTTTTCTTTAATATCTCCGTGGGAGCAATTGTATCTGCCGGCTCTGTGGGAGGAGTGGTTGACGGGATTACTTGTGTAGGTTGGTCCTGATCCCCAGGATCGCAAGCAGTACCCAGTAATGCAAAAACCACCAAAATGAGCATAGACACTTTCAGTTTCATCATCTTGCTCACAACATATTAAATAAGCGGGGCAAACAGCCCCCTGTTTCCACCAGCGTGTTCTCCCGCTTGGTGCAATATGAAAGGAACAGGGGGTTCACCTCGCGAATTGCGGGAACGGTAAATTGATTCAAGCGAGCGGCGGTGAGGGCCATGTCAAGGGGCTTAACCTCCCATTTCCTCGCGCACTGCCTTGTATAAGTTCTCGGCTTTGAGTTCGTTCAAAGTGTAGCAAGGAGCGCTGAGATGCTCGGCAAGAGCCTGGGCCAGACCCTGATCAAATGCCGCGTGTTCCATGTTAATCACAATCGACCGGATTTCATCGTCTGCGATCCTTTCAGCAATCCGGTGGGCTTCATCCTGGGGAGGTAAGCCGCTCATCGAGACGTTTCCCGCGCCATCAGTCAGCAAGATGACTAGCGGTAAGACATCCGGGTGGAAGACTTTTTCTCTGCGGATGGTTTGGTGGGCAAGGAAAAGACCAGCCGAGAGAGGAGTTTTGCCGCCCACCGGGATGTCTGCCAGTGCTCTACGGGCTAGCTGGATCGAGTTTGTTGGGGGAAGAACCATCGTTGCGCGATCCTTTTGGAATACGACCAATCCAACCCGATCTCTGCGTTGGTATGCATCCGTGAGCAGTGAAAGGATCGCTCCTTTGGTGGCAGCCATGCGTTCGGCCACTGCCATCGACCAGGAGGCATCGACAACAAACAGGACCAGGTTGGCAGTCCGCTTAACGCGCACTTTGCGTTGAAAATCATTGGGTTGAATAGCGAAAGCTACGTGCTTGCGTTGTTCGTCTCGTTGGCGCTGGTAGGGGGCCGCCGCGCGAATTGTGGCATCAAACGCCAGGTCATAAGTTTTCCCCTTCGCGGGTCTGGCGCGAATATATCGTCCGCGCTTGCGTTCGGTATGCGAGCGTGAGCGCCGGCCAGTTTTTTTACGGGAGAGTTTATCTAAGGGGGAGTCGATCTTGCGCGGGGTGAAGGATTGCCCGATCTTGACCTTTTCTCCGCCCTCCCACCAGGAGGCGTTGCCAGAATCAAATACGTTCTGGGGAGCCGCCTTCAACGGCCCCTGTTCTGAACCCTCTTCCTGAACCTCCTGGCTCAGACCTTTTTTTTTTCTGCGGATTCAGTCTCGCCAGGAACAGGCTCTGGGTCACCAGTCGTGGCGCCCCCCTGGAGTTGTTCGATCTTTTCTTGTAAATCATCCATGGTGATCTCGGCCTGTTGGAACGGGCCGCGCTTGATGCGATGCGGCAGGGCCAGCTCAGATGCCAGGGCAATATCTCGGTCATAAATGGCAGTCCGTCCCTCGAAGGCTGCGTGAGCCCGGGCTGTTTTTAGGATCACCAGATCCGCCCGGTGTCCATCGACATTTAATGAAGCGGTTAAAGCCGCGATCGAAAGCAGGTCGCGCTGGGTATAAGTAACCTGCCCCAGCAGCAAGCGAGCTGCTTCTATTTGATGGGAAAGATCCTCTTCCTGTGGAAGCCATTCCTGTCGGAAGCCATCTGCATCGGCCTCGAAAGCCAGGTTGCGTTCCATGATTAATACCCGGTCTCGGGCGTCCCGGAGACCGAGGATTTCTACTGAAAGCGCAAAACGATCGAGCAATTGTGGGCGTAAATCACCTTCCTCGGGATTCATAGTGCCCACTAGAATGAAACGGGCTGGGTGTGAGAATGAGATACCTTCGCGCTCGACGATGTTAATCCCCATAGCCGCCGAGTCCAGCAAAAGGTCTACAACATGATCGTCAAGCAGGTTGACCTCGTCGATATAGAGCAGACCTCCATTGGCTGCAGCCAGGACTCCGGGCTCAAATTGACGCTCACCCTTTTGGATGGCTTTTTCGATATCTAAAGTGCCCACAACTCGATCTTCAGTGGCGGAAACGGGCAGGTTTATAAAGGGTGTTGGTTGCAGCACTACGGGAAGAGATTCGCCTTGGGCAACCCGTTCCCGGCATTCTGTGCACCAGGTTGTTGATCGATCAGGGTCGCAGCCGAAACGGCAGTCTTTTACCACATGCACGTGAGGCAATAAGGCTGCCAGCGCACGCGCCGCTGTAGATTTGGCCGTGCCACGCTCACCGCGAATCAACACGCCCCCTATCCGCGGGGAAACAGCGTTCATAACTAGCGCTCGTTTCATGCGTTCTTGACCTACAACAGCTGTAAATGGATAAATCGGCGGCATTTCTGTCCTCTTCCCTGTGATTATAACCGAGACCCAATCTTAACACAAAGGTTGCCAAGTTATCTATATGCTCTTATAATGTATGTCTATCTTTTCAAACCCGGAGTATCTAAACGTATGAATTTGAATAATGCCCCTGAGGGCCAGGAGGCTGCAGCCGAGAACGAGAGACAAGAAGAGGAAATCGCACAACAGGGTACACCAGAAAGCCAATCGTCGATGAAAGACTTGTTG
>DAOVNV010000192.1 GCA_030630015.1 Desulfuromonadales bacterium
CCACCTTCGCGTGCTGCTCTTCGAGGATGTCGGAGAGCACATCGATCAGTTCGTCAGCCTTCACGCCGTGGTCGGTCTTGTGGTCGAGCAGGTAGGTGCTGTTGCACGACATTCGCATGTTTTGCAGCGCGATTCGCATCCGCAGTTGGTCGGCCTCGCTGAGGAAACCGTACCTGCGCCACTTGAGCACGACCCGGGCGACCGTCTCGCGGTTCTCCTCGTGATGGTCCATCTGCTGCGGGGTCATCGGCACGAAGAACCGTTTTTCGAGCCGCTCGGGCAGGTCCTTGAGGACCTTGTCCTTGGTCCGCCGGATGAGGATCGGCGCGAGCGTGCGGGAGATCTTGGACAGACGGCGGTAGCCGACCACGCGGCCGTTCTCGTCGACGTGTTGGTGCTCGTCCAGGAAGCGGAACATCGGGCCGAGTCGAAACCGGTCGACGAACTCGACGATCGAGTGCAGTTCCTCCAGGCGGTTCTCCAGCGGCGTGCCGGTCAGCACGAACGCATAGGGCGAATCGAGTTGCTTGATCGACTTGGCCGCCCGGGTTTTCCAGTTCTTGATCCGCTGGGCCTCGTCGAGAATAATGAAATCAGGGGCGAAGGCCTGCAGCAGCGGCAGATCGCGCAGGGTCGCCTCGTAGTTGCAGATCAGAAAATAGGCGTCGGAATCCCGGTAGAGGGCGGCCCGTTCCTCGGCATTGCCTTGGATCACCACTGCTTTTTCCTGACAGAAACGCTCAATTTCCCGCTGCCACTGATCCTTCAGGGAGGCGGGGCAGACGATGAGGGTGCGCTCGAAACCGAAAAGGTCCTTTTTCAACACGGCGGTGCTGATTGCCTGCAGGGTTTTACCCAGCCCCATCTCATCAGCGATGATCGCCCCCTTGCGGTACAGGGCGAATTCGATTCCCTCCTTCTGGTAGGGGTAGAGTTCGGCGGTGATGCGGGAGAAGTCCGGTCGGCTTTTTTCCCGGACGTCATCCAATAGGCGTGCGTCGAAAAATTCCTCCACGGCATCGAGAACCTCGGGGCGGATGCGAACCTCCTTGAGTTCCCGTGCGCTATCGATGAAGGCGAGGAAGTCCGCCGCCTTTTCGGGAATAAGGCTCTGTTCGGGGGTGAAAAACTCCGCGATCAGGGGCGCTACGGCGGCGGTGAGTTCATGAGGGTAAAACCAGGAAATCCGGTCCTCGTTACGGGGATCGAGGAAAATTTCGACAAACGGGTATTCCTGCCCCGTAGACGAAGTCTGCCCGCGCTTTTTGAACTGGGTGAAGGCATGCATCAGATGCTTGCAGATCCCCAGTTTGTTGCTGCGGTAATCGGGACAGGAGCAGTAGCCCTGCTCGGTCTCGATGTCACGAAAAGTCAGTTTGTAGAGGATGGCCCGTTCGTTGAGCAGTTCATGCTCGCCGAAGGGATTGTCGGCAAAATCGATGCGATATTCGGCCTTTTCCGCCTTGTCCCGCCGCTCGTCGAGGACCCGCTTGATCATCCCTTCGCGGGTGTAGGTCTTGCCCGATCCGGTTTCCGGGATCTCGTCCCGTTGCAAAAAATCGGCGAGCTCCAGCAGCCCGGCCACCGCGTGGTGGCACTCGGCGTGGGGGGCCTTGCAGCGGCACCGGGTCGTGACCACATCCTCCTTGAATTCGATGGTCAGATCAAAATCCTTGAACTCGTCGTCGATGGCGATATGGAAATGGTCCCTTGCGCAGGTCAGCAGCCGACACTGGCCGTTGACATACAAGGCATGGGCCTTGCGCAGGGTCAGGGGAGTGACGGCGGGGTGGGCCTTGATGGCGGCGAGTTTCTCTTTGATCTGCTTAAGCATGGGGACCTCCGGGGATAAAAATAACGGCGCACTCTACCACGGGCTGAAAGTCCTTTTCCAGTGCCGGGTCTATTTCTTGCGGGATTTATTTTCGACCCGCACTGCGGAAACAATTACGGCCTGCCGATTGCTGGATGTCGCCGTGGAAAGCTGATAGAGTGGGGCAGAGCAACCTCAGCATCGCTGAAAGCTGCGTTATTCGGCAGTCTGTTCTGAACAATGGTAATTTTTTCGGGAGTGAATCCATGACGTTCGATAACCGTATCGGGGAGGCCGAACGGCTCCAGCAGGAGGTCAATCAGCACCGGCCGCTGGGCAAGCCCATGCTCCGGCAGCTCAAGGAGTATTTCCGGGTCGGTTTGACCTGGGCCAGCAATGCCCTGGAAGGGAACAGCCTAACCGAGACGGAAACCAAGGTGGTAATCGAGGACGGCATCACCATCGGCGGCAAACCACTGATGGACCATTTCGAAGCCATCGGCCATGCGGAAGCCTTCGACTATCTCGAAAAACTGGCCAGGCGAAAGAAGATTGCCGAAGGGGACATCCTGAAGCTGCACAAACTCTTCTACCTCCGGATCGACCCGAATCAGGCGGGACGCTACCGCCGGCAGAATATCGTCGTGACCGGGACGGATTTTGTCTTTCCCGCTCCCAGCGAACTCAAGGGGCTTATGGGAGGGTTGGCTGCGGACATCATCCGCCTTCGGGAAGAGCACCACCCCATTGCCTTTGCGGCCCTGCTCCACAACCGGCTGGTAACCATCCACCCCTTTGCCGATGGCAACGGACGGACAGCCCGACTGCTCATGAACCTCGCCCTTTTGCAGGCAGGGTACCCGGTCACCATCATTCCACCGGTGCTGCGCAGCGAATATCTTTCGGCGGTGCGGAAGGGGAACGCCGGGGACCATGATCCCTTCATCAACCTGCTCTCTAACATGGTTTATGAGAGCCAGAAAGATTACCTGCGTCTGCTTAGGAGCTTGGAGCGGAAATAGAGAGGGGGCAATGCCCTTGTATGTTAGTTCCAAAGCAACCCTTACAGTATTTCTAAAGAGTTGACTGCCGAGATAAGGAACGTTAAAAAATGGTTTCAGTAAATTTAACACTTGGGCTCCAATTTTCAGGGGTCAGCACAACCGGGAAAGGACCACTATGGACGAATATAGAGCAGAAGTTAAAGAACTGCAGATTGGCCCACAGATTCGTCAACTCCGGCAAGATCGGCGCATGACCCTGCAGGACCTTTCTCGGAAGACGGAACTCTCCAAGCCCCTTTTGTCACAGATCGAAAATGAACAGGTCATCCCTCCTCTGGCAACCTTGCTGCGGATCGCCAAGGCGCTGCAAGTTCCGTTACAGACCTTTTTTGAAGAGGAGGACAATACCCAGAAATGCCTGGTCGTCCGGGCTGGCGACACACCCGGGCAACATCAGCGGCCGAGACATGACGGCCCACCACAACCTTACCATTATCATTCCCTGGCATATGGCAAAAAACATAAACATATGGAACCATTCCTGATGGAATTCGATCCGACGCAAACCAGCAATCTCCAATCCGTGCAGCACGTCGGTGAAGAATTCCTCTATGTCCTGGAAGGCCGTGTGCAGCTGAGTCATGGTGAAGAAACCTACATATTAAACGCCGGGGATTCAGTGTACTGGGATTCCAACGAACCACATAGCCTTAAGGCACTTGGTGATCAGACGGCCCGCGGGATCGCCGTACTTTACACGAAAAATTAACTGCCGCGCGGCACCATAGCAGCAAACTTTCTGTTATGCTTTGACGCATAGCGAATTGTTAACCATGATGGTCTCGCAAAAAAGAATACGATGGCTAAGCAAAAATTTCGGCCTACAAGGCGTAGTGGTTTTTCAGGGGCGAAGGCATACATATGGGTATGTTGAGATCCTGAAAAACTGCTGCAACGCCGGAGGACGGACTTTTTGCGACGCCATCAACCATCAGCAAATTTCAGGAGGTTCAACATGGCGAAGGTGGGTGTCATTCTCTCTGGTTGTGGCGTGTACGACGGCAGTGAGATCCATGAAGCCGTCATTACCCTGCTGGCACTTGATCGAGCAGGGGCAGAAGCCGTCTGTATGGCTCCGGATATGGAACAGGGAGTCGTTAATCATCTGACAGGTGAACCGGTTGAAGGTGCGGTGCGTAACGTTCTCGAAGAATCAGCACGGATCACCCGTGGAAATATCTCCGATATCGCCACTATCTCGGCAAGTGATATAGACGCTCTGATTCTGCCAGGCGGCTTCGGCGCGGCGAAAAATCTCTGTGATTTTGCCTTCAAAGGCCCGGACTGCAAAGTTCACCCGCAAGTCGCCCGCCTGGTTTGGGAAATCGTCACAGCAAAGAAACCGCTGGCAGCCATCTGCATCGCACCAGCCCTGGTTTCCAAAGTCCTCGGCAATGAACAACTGGCTCACCAGCTGACCATCGGCACCGACGAAGGGACGGCCCAGGCCATCACGGCCATGGGTTCGAAACATGTCTCCTGTCCGGCACGTGAGTTTGTCGTCGATAAAGAGAACAAGTTGGTTTCCACCCCGGCCTACATGCTCGCCGGAAGCATCAGTGAAGCCGCCGAAGGGATTGAAAAAACCGTCAACGCAG
>DAOVNV010000241.1 GCA_030630015.1 Desulfuromonadales bacterium
GGTCAAGCGCACTCGGCCGGCCGGGATGCCCACGACGGCGGCGGCGGTCGGGTTGCTCGCCACGGCCCGCATCGAAAGGCCGAGCGAGGTACGGTAAAAAAACCAGTTCAGCAGGCCGATCGCTACCAGCGACAGACCCATGATCCAGAGCGCCTGCGGCAGCACGGTCGCACCGAAAATATGGACCGGTTCATCGGGCGTCAGAGGCGGCAGCGCCATACGGTTCTTGCCCCAGATCAGCTTCATCGCTCCGCGCAGGACAATCGACAGGCCGACGGTCATGAAGATCAGGACCAGTTCATGATTGGAACGGGCCGGACGCAGGCCGAAACGTTCGACCAGCATCGCCACCAGGGCGACCCCGGCCACAGCCAGCAGCAGACCGGGCACCATCGGCAGTCCAGCGGCAAACAGGGCTGAAAACATCAGCATGCCGCCGAGCGAGACAAAATCAACCTGCACGAAGTTGACGATCCCCATGGTGTTGTGCACCACGCAGAAACCGAGGGCGATCAACGCATAGATGGCCCCGCTGGTCAGACCGGCAAAGATAAATTGTAGGATGTCCTGGGTCGCCAAAGGACTGCCTCGTAGGATCAAAGTTAATCTGTGAGATTAACCTATCGTCAGATCTTTGCAAAGGCCTAATTCCGCGTTACAAAGGACCATTGGGAAGGGGAACAAAAGTCCTCTCCATAATGAATAGAGAGCAGCGTTTGCCTGCACTGGCAAATACTTGCTAGAATGGATGGTGGCGCATGTGGTGCCGGGAGGTGGGCTGATGGCGTTCAATCCGGAGATCTGGTCAAGATACGAGTACGAAGGCATCCCCATTTATATCCGGGGCGAACACCCGGTCTGGTTCGTGCCGAATCGCGCAGGAGATCAGCTCTTGCAGGAGATCTGCCGGGGGGAAACGATCCCGGCCGACAAACAGAGCGACTATTTCCTGCAGCGTCTGCCCGACTCTCCCGCGGCCAATTACCCGGGACGAAGCCTGCTGCTGGAGAACAATCAACTCCACGAGCTCTGGTTCCATATCACCAACCGGTGCAACCTCACCTGCAGCCATTGCCTGTTCGCTTCCAGTCCTGAAGACGCCAGCGAGCTCGACGCCGACATCATCCTCGAACGGGCGGCCGAAGCCCACAGCTACGGTTGCCGCATTTTTTCCCTGACCGGCGGGGAACCCCTGGTCCATCGTCGCTTTACTGACATTATCGAAGGTCTGCTGGCTCTACCCGACAGCCGGGTCGTCATCCTGACCAACGGCCTGCTGCTCGAACGGACCTTCAGTCAAAAAGACTGGGATTGGAGTCGCATTCACCTGCAGGTCAGCGTGGATGGCCTGGCCACCCGCCACGACCAGATTCGCGGCCTCGGCTCCTTTGAAAAGTTGCGCCGGCAGCTGACCTGGCTGCAGCAGGTCAAGGTCCCCTTTACTGTCTCCATGTGCGTGGAACGCAGCAACCTGGGCGAAATGAGCGGCGTGGTTGACTTTGCCGCCGACTGTGGGGCAGCAGGGCTCCATTTCATGTGGTACTTCATCCGCGGCCGGGGTGACGCCGAGCAGTTTGCCACCCCCGACGAGATTTTTGAACAGCTCAAACTGGCCAGTCAGCGTGCCGAAACCCGCGGGATCGGGATCGACAACCTGGAAAGTTTGCGTACCCAGATTTTCGCTCCGAGCGGCACCTACCACGACGGCAGCACCAGCGGCTGGGAAGCCTTGGCGATCGGCCCTGATGATCAGCTTTACCCGTCAGCGGCCCTGGTCGGGATCGAGCAATTGGCGACTCCACTCAGTAGTGGCCTCTACGATGCCTGGCAGAACAGCGCCGTCCTCCAGAAGGTCCGCAACTCCTCGGTCGTCAACACCAATTCCCCGTTGCGATTCTTCCTGGGCGGCGGCGATTCCGATCACAGCTTCACCCACTGCGGAAAATTTGTCGGCTGCGATCCTTACCTGCCCCTCTATGAAAAATCGATGCTGTGGCTGATCGGTCGCGAAGCGCAACAACAGGCCGGTGACGGACCGCCGCGGTTGCGGCTGAAGATGGGCGACATCCTGGAATCCTGCGGCAGTCATGGCGAGGTGGCCCTGGTGCATACCAACTGCCTGCTGTCACTGGCCGACCAGGACAGCCGCAAGGCCGTCAAGGATTTCTACACGAAGGCCGCAACCCAGCAGAATGACGATATCCTCAACCCGGTCTGTTACGACGAGGAGATGATCAGCCACATCCCCCGCGAATTCCGCTTCCGGGGCTACGGCTGCGGCAGCCCGGTCATGGATGCGAACATCCGGCCCGGCGAAACCGTGGTCGACCTGGGCAGCGGGCGCGGCATCGAATGTTTTATCGCCGCCAAACTGACCGGCGGGGAGGGCCAGGTTTACGGCATCGACATGCTCGATAACATGCTGCACATCGCTCGGCAGGGCGGTGCAGCCGTCACCCGCAACCTCGGCTACGACAACCTCTCGTTCCGCAAGGGCTACCTCGAAGAACTGCCCCTCGACGATGCATCCGCCGACCTGTTCCTGTCAAACTGCGTCATGAACCTGTCCATGCACAAGCGCCGGGCCTTCGCAGAGATTTTCCGGGCACTGAAACCGGGCGGGCGCCTGGTCATGTCGGATGTGGTCTGTGACGAAGAGCCACCGGCCGGCATCAAGAATGACGAAACCTTAAGGGGGGAATGCATCGGCGGCGCCCTGACCCAGAAAGACCTGGTCGGCATCCTGGATGAAACGGGCTTCACCTCGATTCACCTTCTGAAACGCTTCCCCTACCGGACAGTGCAGGGGCACCCGTTTTACTCGCTGACTTTCGAAGCACATAAACCGGCGGCATCAGACCTGGTCACAGTGATTTATCGTGGACCTGGCATGGCTCTCTCCCTGCCCGACGGCAGCACCCTGCACGCCGGCATGGCCGCACGCCTGCCACTGCAGACCGCAGAAAGTCTGGGAGACCAGGTTTTTCTGCTGGACGAAAATGGTGCGGTCACTAATCTGGATCAACAGGACAACTGCTCCTGCGCTTTGCCGCCGGAAGAAGCTGCTTCGGCCGCTGCACTGCCGGTGGCTGACAATGCCGCACGCTACGGCACCGGCTGCATGGTCTGCGGCACCCCGCTCGTCTATCACCCGGCAGAGCAGTTGAC
>DAOVNV010000193.1 GCA_030630015.1 Desulfuromonadales bacterium
TAAACTTTGAACCCGGCTTCCATGTTCACTACCAGGAGACGGTTCATCGCATGCAGGATGGTTTGCCCAAATTTAAGGATCTCCCCAGCGCTGCTGGCGGTTCTGGAGAAGAGTTGCCAGAATAACTATTATAGAATAGAGCCTTGAGGTTCCCTAACCACACTGCGTCGGCTTCGGGAGCAGGGGGACGCTGGTTCAAATCCAGTCATCCCGACCAGTATTTCCATGAGAGCGACCTTTCCGGGGTCGCTCTTAGTTTTTTGGGCCTCCGGTCCTCTTCCGGTCCGTATGCCAACTGGCAAAGAATGGAACGCTATTGTGATTTTCGCCACTTCGTGCTACAAATTTCTCGTTAATTCAAACCATTACAGAGTTCAATCAGCACGACTTTGATTTTGTACGGAAAACGATGAATTCCACACTGCTGATCATAACTATGCTCGCCACCTACCTGATCACGGCGATCCCCACCGGGATTGTGCTGGCCAGGGTGATGGGCTATGAGGACGTGCGCCAGAAAGGCAGCGGTAACATCGGTGCGAGCAACGTCTACCGGGTGGCCGGCAAACTGCCCGGCATCCTCACCCTGCTCGGCGACATCTGCAAGGGGCTGTTGCCACTGCTGGTAATCAAGCTGTGGATGGGGCCGACTCCGGAGCAACTCGGGCTGCTCGCATTGATTGCGATTGTCGGCCACTGCTACCCGGTCTACCTCGGATTTCGCGGCGGCAAGGGCGTTGCCACGGCGCTTGGCATCTTCTTGGTGCTGTCTCCCAAAGCGGTGCTCTTTGCGGCAATCCTGTTCATACTGACCGTGGCAATCAGCCGCTTCATCTCGCTCGGTTCGATTCTGGCCGCCCTGTCGATACCCGTGCTGACCCTGTTGCTGGGGCACCCGAAGGAGATTGTTGTCAGCGCCCTGTGCATCGCCGGCCTGATCGTCTGGCGTCACCATACCAATATCCGCCGTCTGTTCGACGGAACGGAAAGCCGCTTCAAAACCTGACGGGAGATGGATGAGCATGCCTTCAAGCCGCTGGGCTAAATTCTCGATCCTCTGTTTTGTAGGTGCGGCCATCGTGGTCGGCGCCTGCGCGCTCTGGTTCAGCAGTTTCCTGTCGCAACCGGTCACTCCCCCGCAGGCACAGACCATCCAGATCAAACCGGGCACCTCCTTTACCAAGGTCGCTCGCAATCTCGAACAGGCTGGCATCGTCAGCGACTCGCGACGCTTCATCCTGCTGGCACGCTGGCAGGATGCGACCGCGCACATACACGCCGGAGAATATCTGTTCGATACGGCAGCGTCTCCCCGTGATGTTCTGGACCGTCTGATCTCAGGGGATGTTCGCAAACTGCAGATGACGATCCCAGAGGGCTTCAACCTCGCCGAGATCGCCGCCCGCATCGAAGCAAACGAAATCGGCAAGACGGACGCATTTCTGGCCCTGGCGAGGGATGCCGAATTGCTGAAAACCCTTGCTATCGATGCCGCCAGCCTGGAAGGCTACCTCTTCCCGGAAACCTACACCTACACGTCTGACACTACCCTCAGGGAACTGCTGACTTCCATGGTCAATCAGTTCCGGGAGCGCCTGACACCGGAACTGGTCGCCGCCGGGAAAGAGCGCGGTCTGGATCCGCACCAGCTGGTTACCCTGGCTTCGATTGTCCAGAAGGAAGCGGGCAATGTTGCCGAGATGCCGCTGATCGCTGCGGTGTTTCACAACCGCTTGAAACGCGGCATCCCGTTGCAGGCCGATCCGACAGTGATCTACGGTGTCAAGGATTTCGATGGAAATCTGACCCGCCGCCATCTACAGGAAGAAACCCCCTACAATACCTACCGCCGCCGGGGTCTGCCGCCGGGGCCGATCGCCAGTCCCGGCTACGAAGCACTTTATGCTGCGGCTTTCCCGGCGGACGTCAAATATCTCTATTTCGTTTCGAAGGGGGATGGCAGTCACGTGTTCAACGCTACCTTGAAGGAGCACAATCGCGCCGTGCAGCGTTACCAGTTGCGCCGTTAGCGGGGGGTTGCCCCTGCGGAGGAACAGGCATCATGGGTAAACGCATCCTGATTGCCGAAGACAACCAGACCCTGGCCGCGAGCCTCATCAAACTGCTCCGTCGCCACTCCTTCGAGGTCGCCCACCAGGCAGACGGCATCAGCACGTTGCGCGCCATTGCCGCCAATCCTCCCGACCTGCTCCTGCTCGATCTGCACCTGCCCGGCCTGAACGGCGTGGAACTGCTCAAAAAGCTGCGTCGAAGCCAGCGCACTGCCAAACTCCCGGTCATTATCCTGAGTGGTGCCGACAAAGGGACGCAGGACCACCAGGCAGCCCGGGATCTGGGCGTCGAACACTGCCTCGAAAAACCCTTTAGAGCCGCAGACCTCATAACCGCAATCGAAAAACTACTGGGTATGGATAATGATCAGATCAAGCCGGTCAGCCACTATCTCCAGAAGGCGTTCCACAAACAATTTTCAGGACAACTGATTCTGACCTGGCCGGAGACACACCGTACCCTGGTGTTTCTGAAGGGCGCGCCCGTTTCACTGCGCCCCGGCTTCGCATACCGTGATTTCGGCGACTACTTGCGCAGCCGCGAACTGCTCAGCGATACGGAGTACGACTACTACGCAACCAGTTGTAATTTCAATCACGAATGCCTGGTCCAGCTGGGCTGCCTGGCCTACACTGATTTACTGCAAGCCAAGCTGGACTACCTGCGCGAGGAGTTGGAAACCGCCTTTGGTGCACCACCTGCCGAGGCGGCCTGGCAGAGGCTGGAAGCCCCGGCATTGCTACAGGCAATCACCCTCAACGTCCCCGACCTGTTCTACCGGGGGTTCCGACGCTTCCCCGGCTCGGCGGCAAAACGCATTCTTGCGAGATTCATCGGCCAGTATCCCACCCCGGCCGGTGACTATTACCAACACATCAATTTTCTCAGTCTGACAAGCGACGACAAACAGCTACTGCACAGAATGGACGGACAGACAACGCTCGCCGGCTGTATCGAAGCAGGCTCTGATCCGGCCCCGCTGCTGTTGGCCCTGCTCAGCCTCAACATGCTCAAGTTTACTCGCCAGCCAGCCGAACCGGCAGCAGCAGGTTCACTACCGATCCGCAACCTGTTCAACGCCATCGACGATGAAACCGAAATCGGCACCGAAGAATCCCTGGAAAACTTCACCGATCTGGTTGACGAAGAGGATACTGCGAGCCCGATTGAATCCGCCGCAGCAACACCGGCAACGAAACCGATGGCGCCGACGACTGCAGCTCAAGCACCTGCAACCGAAGACCTGGCCCAGACGGTGCGTTTCATGGCCCAAAGCCTTGAAGACAAGGATCACTACGAAGTGTTCGGCATCAAGCCGGCCAAGTTCACAATCGACCTACTCAAGGAACGCTACTTCGCCATCACCCGCCAGTTCGGCCCTGAAATTCTGATGCAACTTGGCGGTGCTGAAGCGGCCATGGTCGAGGCGATCCTTTCCACGGTTGCCACCGCCTATGACACCCTCTCGAATGTGGTCAAGAAGGAACGTTACGACGAGCTGCTCGGCTCGGACAAGGTCGGACTCGGTCAGGAGGGGGATGATCGCTTCCAGGCCCAGGTCCAGGCCGAATCGGGGAAGGTGTTCATTGAGATGGAGGAATGGGACAACGCCGAAAAAGCGTTACAGGAAGCGGTTACTTTCGACCCGAACAGCGGCGAGGTCCTCGCGCATCTGGCCTGGGCCATCTACCGCAACCCCCGCCACGCTGAAAGCCAGGCCATGCAAAACAAGGCCCGCCAGATGGTCAACAAAGCACTGACCCTGGAACGCACTGCCCAAGGCTTTGCCTACAAGGGCTGGATGCTGATGCAAAACGGCCAGGAGCTGATGGCCGAATCAGAATTTAACAAAGCGCTCAAACTTGACGCCCGCCACTCCAGAGCCCGTCAGGGACTGCGCACTCTCCGTGAGAGACAGGAACAGCAGAAGAAGGGTTTATTTAAACGGATGTTTAAATAAGCTGGACCCTCGCAAAGCCTCCCCCTTCCGTCCGCATATTGGTCACCTGCCCCCGGTAAAGTCTGGCTGTAACGCCAAATACCCGATCGCGATAAGCATAGACGCGAAAATCGGTTTTCATCGGTGCGTGGTCTGGCACCTCCGTCATCGATGGCGGGACCAGTTCCTGGACCAGGGTTTCCTCCGGCTCAAGCTGCTCAAAGCGCTTGCGCGAGATCTTTGTGCCGAGCAGCACGCCGCGGCTGCCAAAACGCGTGACCGGCTTGAACACCGATTGGCGACGGGCGGCCCAGGCGTCGGCCGGATCGAGATCGGTCAGCATTCTGCTGTGCGGGATCGTTTCCCGCAATAGTCGCACGTCCCGGACCGGCAATGAAAGCCGTACGGCAAACCCGGCATCCAACCAGAGGTTCAGGCGGCGCTTGTCGGCAA
>DAOVNV010000079.1 GCA_030630015.1 Desulfuromonadales bacterium
AAAAAAAAGGGGATTGGCCAGCTGCAGGCGAGAAATTTTCAAGTAAAATTCAATGAGCATCCAAAAACTCCCTCTTTTTCGAACCCGCACAAAGTCAAACCTGATTCTGTGATTATTGGGCGAGTAAAGAGTGTAAGTGTTAAGTGGCGATTTTTTAAAAGCTTTGGCAGGTCAATGACTTGTGCTATTTGCCGTCCACATAGTCACGGAATCAGGTCAAAGCCTCATGCCCACAAATGTGTGGCATGTCTGCAATCCAAGGAAAATGGTATGACCTCGGATCGGATCGAGAAGCATCCTATTTTGACGATTGAGCCACGGAAAAGCGTGGCCTTCTATTGGCAGGGGAAAAAGCTGATAGCCCGCCAGGGCGAAACCATTGCTGCGGCCCTTTTTGCCAATGGCGTACGGGTTTTCGGGCATCACCCCAAGGACGGCGCCCCCCAGGGCATCCGCTGCGCCAACGGCCAGTGTGCCCAATGCTTGGTGTTGGTCGACGGCAAACCGGTCAAGTCATGCATGGAACTTGTCCGGTCCGCCATGCGTGTGGAGCCTGTCCATGAGATGCCGGAACTTCCCGCGGCCGATCAGGTCCCGGAGATACGCAGGATTGAAGAGATAACGGTAGAGGTGCTCATCATCGGCGGGGGACCCGCCGGACTTTCGGCGGCCATCGAGCTGGGCAAGCTGGGCATTGAGACCCTGCTGGTGGATGACAAGCACCGCCTGGGCGGCAAGATGGTGCTGCAAACCCACCGCTCTTTCGGCTCTGTCGACGCCGTCCATGCCGGCACGCGCGGCATCGACATCGCCACCACGTTGGAAACCGAGATGCGCAAATACGACACCGTTCGCATCTGGCTCCACAGCACGGTGCTAGCGGTGTTCAGCGACCGGAAGGTTGGCGTTCTCCACCAAGATGGAAGACGCTATACGCTGATCGCCCCCCGTGCTTTGCTGGTGGCCACGGGCGCCCGGGAAAAGTCCCTGATCTTCAAAGGAAACACGTTGCCCGGCGTCTACGGAGCGGGTGCGTTCCAGACCCTGGTCAACCGCGATCTTGTGCGCCCATCACAAAAGTTGTTCATTGTCGGTGGTGGCAATGTGGGGCTGATCGCAGGCTACCACGCCCTGCAGGCTGGCATCGCCGTGGTGGGGGTGGTGGAGGCGATGCCTGAATGCAGCGGTTACCATGTCCACCGGGACAAGCTCGTTCGCCTGGGCGTGCCTGCCTACACCTCCCACGCCATCGTCAGCGCCAACGGCGACGAGAAGGTCGAGTCGGTGACAATTGCCCAGGTTAGTAAAAGCTTTCGGCCGATAATCGGCACCGAGCGGTCATTCACCTGCGACACCGTCCTTGTTGCCGTGGGGCTCGACCCGGTCAACGAATTCTACCTCAAGGCGCAGGAAGTTGGCTTGAGAGCCTTTGCTGCGGGTGACGCCGAAGAGATCGCCGAGGCATCTTCCGCCATGTTCTCCGGAAAGATCAAGGCGCTGGAGGTGGCCCGCGCCTTAGGCTACCCCGTGGCCGAGAGCCCGCAAAACTGGTATCACGCGGTTGAGATTCTCAAGTCTAAGCCGGGAAAGACGAAGAAGAACCCCCTGCCGGAAGCCGAGAGTGGCATTGTGCCGATTTTCCACTGCTCGCAAGAGATCCCCTGCGATCCTTGCACGGCGGTTTGTCCCCAGGAAGCGATCTACATCGACAAGGCCGACATCCGCCAGATCCCGACCTTCTCGGGGGAACAGTCAGGCAGGCCCTGTATAGGCTGTGAGAAATGCGTCACTATCTGCCCCGGCCTCGCCATCACCCTGGTGGACTATCGAGAAGACCCGGAAGTCCCCACCGTGGCCATCGCCTACGAGTTCCTCAAAGACAGCATCCATATAGGTGAGATGGTGACGGTCCTGGACGCTGCGGGGGTGGTCCTGGGGGATGTGGAAGTGACCAGCGTGCGTTCATTTAAGCACCATGATCGCACCCTTGTGGTCAAGGTCAAAGCGCCCAAAGCATACGCCAAGCGGATTGCCGGTATCCGCGTGCAGGAAGAAAGGTGGACCCGGCCCCTGGATCAGCCGGTCCGCCGCCTCATCGACGACACCATCATCTGCCACTGCGAACGGGTGACGGCCACCGAGATTCGGACGCTCATCCGGCAGGGTTACCGCGACCTCAACGAGATCAAGGTGGTGAGTCGGGCAGGTATGGGCGCTTGCGGAGCAAAGACCTGCACTTCTTTGATTCATCGGCTTTTCAGGGAAGAAGGGGTGGCGGAAGCCGAATGGGTGGATCAAGTGAAGCGACCGCTCTTCATGGAAGTGCCGTTGGGGGTCTTCGCAGGCGTGGTGGAAAAGGAGAAGAAAAACCGTGCCTGACAAAACAGTGCCGCATTACGACGTGATCATCATCGGGGCAGGCAGCGTGGGTGTGCCGGCGGCCTTCTCGCTGGCCAAGGCCGGGGTGCGCACGCTGGTGCTTGACCGCATGCCGAGTGTGGGGCAGGGGTCCAACAAGGCGGCTATCGGCGGCATCCGAGCCACCCACTCCGACCCCGCCAAGATTCGCCTCAGCTTGCGCAGCATCGAGATATTCTCCACCTGGAAGGAGAACTACGGTGATGAGATCGAGTGGCACAAAGGCGGCTATTCCTTTGTGGCTTACCGGCAGCAGGAGGAAAAGGCCCTGAAAGACTTGCTGGCTATCCAGCACTCCTATGGACTCAACATCCAGTGGCTAGACAGGGACACCCTGTTGGATGTGATCCCCGGCCTCAACCCCAACGGTCTCATCGGTGGCACGCACTCGCCTGATGATGGCAACGCCTCGCCCCTGCTGGCCGTACATGCCTTTTTCCGACATGCCAAGCGCCTGGGCGCAAGGTTTCAATTTAATGAGACCCTGACCGGCGTTGTGCTCCAAGGCGGGCGGGTGCGAGGGGTCAAGACGGACAAAGGGGAATACGGCGCCGACGTGGTCATCAACGCGGCCGGACCGTGGGCCAAGGCGGTGGGGCAGATGGCAGGTGTCGATGTACCGATACGCACCGATTCTCACGAAGCGGCCATCACTGAGGGGGTCGCTCGTTTCCTCGATCCAATGGTGGTGGACCTGCGACCCGGGCCCGGTTCGGCCAACTGTTATTTCTATCAGGGCTACACCGGCCAGGTCCTGTTCTGCATCACTCCCCACCCCAACATCTGGGGAGAGGACACTCGCGAGACCAGTGGGTTCCTGCCCATGGTGTCTCCCCGCATGGTCGAATTGATCCCTCGTCTGAGCAACATCCGAGTGCGGCGCACCTGGCGGGGGCTTTATCCCAACACGCCCGATGGATTTCCCATCGTCGGATGGTCGAAAGAAGTCGAAGGTTTCCTTTTGGCCGTAGGCATGGGCGGTCAGGGTTTCATGCTAGGGCCGGGTCTGGGCGAACTGCTCGCTCGCCTGGTGACGAACATGCTTGAGCCCCAGGATCACGAGGTGCTGGAGCATCTGTCGCCGTATCGAAAACTTGCGGGCCATGAAGAGCTCGAGTAGCCAGTAAAGGGGCCAGTAAACCAGTAAACCAGTAAAGGGGTCGGACCAACCCAGTAAAGGGGTCGGACCAACGTACCCAATTCTTGATGAGGCGGACAGAGAAGCCCGTAGCCCTTAACGTTGTAATTCTGGCTGACTGTCGCATTAGACGAATTCAGGCTATTGCGGCAATCCTTCTGAATCAACTTTAAAATTTTCCTTTTCTAGCTGAATCATCTTCTTCTCCTCCTTTAAAACTTATAGCCGACTACAACTCCATACTGATCAAGTTGAAAATCGGTTTGCGTGCCGTCAGCTTTAAAGTTGGAATTTTTGTAGAATAATCCTAAATCAATATTCTTCCACAACACACCGGTATTAATAGCGAAGCCCAGTTTCCCTCCAGGGCTATGGTCGCTGTCTGTATCCGACCAAAAGGGATAACGGCCTCTTAATTCAAGATAAATATTCTTGTATCTTGAACCGACTCCGGCAATGGCTTCGGCAAAATAAAGGTCGCCGTAAAAATAATCCTGCGCGACGGGCGAATCGGGAGAATTCCTTCTCCAGATTTCAAATCCCAGCCCGGCCAGAGGATAAACCGTTAAGTTGCGGCTCAAATCAAAATTATAAGAGCCAACCACGGAAAAAACAATTCCGTCATGAGGCACTTCTGCATCGCCGTCAACCGGTTCAGCCATAGCCCAATATTCAGCAGTAAATTTCTGTTGAAATTTTTCACCCCTAGTGATGCTAGTCCCAATAGCCATCATCACCTTGTGGGCAGATGCGCTATTATGATTATCTTCGCAACTATCAAGGGTTCCGAATTTAATATACGGCTTAACAACAGCCGCGTAGGACGCACTTTCGAAAACCGATAATAAGACAAAGCACAAAACAAATAATAGCTTTTTCATACTGTCATCCTTCCTCTTCCCCCTCTATAGGCTTTTCCTCCAAGATCATCCCCGCCACCAACTTTGTCAGAATATCCGACTTGCTCACCATATACTGATACTTGCCCGACTTATTGACGATGGCCACATAGTCGGTCTTTTCCTTCTGCATTAAATCCAAGACCTCGGAGGCCTTTGAGGTGGGGAGGGCCGCTTCATCCCGCAGGCCAATAATTTCGTTTCTCAACTCTTCGTATGTATAAGTTCTCTCAGGATTAAGTTGGCCGACAAAGAGCCCAGCAGGGACCCAGTGTTCAAACTGACCGTTTCGGGTATAAAGGACAAACCTGACTCCAAGACGAGATATATACTGCTCTAGAGCCCGAGGGGCATAAATGATACCTTTTTTAACCACCATCGCATCCACGGGCCGGCCGCCCAGCTTTTGGCTTTGGCGCCGCAAATCCTCCAGCAGCATCATTGACCCTTTGTCGACAATCCACTCCGCCTGAATCCCTTCGGGCAAACTTACAGAGATATCTCCGAATCCGAGTTTGGCAATTTCCGTTGCCTTGGCCCGTTCACCCAACTCAAGCCAATTGCCAACCTTCACTCCTCGTCCCTCTTCCCCGACCGCCTTCTTGACAATGCCCAAAAAGTCTTTGACATCCCCATGGAACCAAAAGATCAGGAGCAGGACAAAAAACGGGGTTACTAAGGCAGTGAAAAAAGGAATCCAATCTTTCGTGGTCACCTTGTCAGATTTTTCGTCACTCATGGGAACCTCCTCGCGCCTAGCCTGCTTTACCCGAACAGGTTGATATAGTAATCAGATTGCGCTTGCCGCCCCCAATAATCCGAGTGTGAATGCGCATGCAGTTCGGGATTGATTATCGTTGTCGACCGTGGGCTGAAATCATGCAGGTTCACCTCAAAGGTGTTGTTGGTGCCAAGCACTTCGGGAACCCGCAAGGTCATGGTTTTTAGCGGCTTCATTGTCTCTGGCCCGGCGTAACCCAAGGCGGCATCCCTTTCGCTCGCACTGAATGCTTTCCTGAGAACGTCATCGCCCCGAGATGCAAATATGTGGAGTTTTTTTGTTGCAAATGGTGCTTCTGGGAAGTGGTAGTCGTCGAACATATGTGGCCTGCGGAAAACATCATTTTCGACAGCAGGGGCAAGCAGGAGGATGTTGTCGTAACGCAAATCTGTTTTGCCACGAACCAGCCGTTCGGCGAGAATCGCCGCGCTCCGCAACCCTACGTGAGCCCCTAACGAATGTGTGAAGAGGCTGACTTTTGACGCTCCGGCACTTTTCCGCAGTTCCAGGAACAATTCGTAAAGAGCAACACCAGAATGCTGCGCATACTCCTGGGCATCATTAAACCACACTGCCCCTACATCACCGGGCCATGTAAACAAGATAAACTCATAATTGTCTAGATTCTGCCCGTCGCGGTGCAACGATGCCTGCAGTTTCTCGTAAAAATCTGCGGCGCTCCTAAGGGCTTCTGATCGAGTGACATTGTATCCATGGACGAAGACAACAACGTGCTTATTGGCACACTGGGCAAGATCAGTCTCTACCAAATCAAAAACGCTATGTACCTCGAATAACGGTTTACGGTTTTTGCTTGCGGTTTTGCCACGACTGCCGCTCACAAGATATGGCTTTGCTAATCTCTGCCCGGCCTTTTTAGTGGCTGCAGCACTTGGCATGGTATCCGGTGTTTTCCGTTTTGCATCACCCATGACTTTCCTCCTTTATTTATCAAGATTAAAATGAAAAAATCCGGGCATACCCAAGGGATCCCCATCCTTCAGCAGCTCGGCTGTCTTTGATAAGACCCGCAGCTTTCCGTCCTGCCCTCACAGACAGTTTGGCTTTATCCTTTCGAATTATACCGGGTTAACCTGATTTTTCTCTTACCAAGGCCGTTTTTTCACTGGCTCATGTTGAATTTCAGTAATTCCATCTTAGCTTTCACACTCCGCCATCACTGCTCGACCGGAACAGCAACGATCCGCAGTTCCAATCTGGTGACCTGCGCCTGTCCCTGGATATCAAACTGCCCTTCTGAAGGAGCTTCAATACGAATCCTGTTCCCCTGTCCCTCGATTTTCCCTTCAACACCGGCCTTTTACACCGACGACGGGGGTTCGAATCCCTCTGGGGCCGCCAAACCGAAAAACGCTCTGCTGATTGATTTCGGCAGGGCGTTTTTTACTTAAAGAAGAGCTGCCCCAAGGATTCAGGGCAGCTCGATGATTGACAAGATTTTTAACGATACTTTTCTATTCAGCTTTCCCGCAAGCAGAGAGAAAAATCTGTAGAATCGCCGGATTATTCGATTTGATCGCTCCGGAAAGGAAATCCTTCATACCTGGGTTATAGCCTTCGTTCCAGACTTTCAAAAAGAACTCGGTACTGGTTTTACAGACACAATCAGCATTCTCAACAATCCGACCGTTGTCGACGCTGCATCCTTCGGGGTTCAACTGAACAGTTTTTTTCACATCGTCGATGGAAAAGTAGATACTGACCGGATTGCTGACAGCTTCCGGATTGTAGTTATTCTGGATTTCGGAAAAAATCTGCTCAAGCATGTTCAAGCTCCCAGGAGGCTAAAGGGCATTCAACTTCTCGGTTAATACCGGAAGCAGCTGCTTCAGGTCCGCGACCACCAGGACATCGGCGATTTCTCCAATCGGGGCATCTTTGTCGGTATTGATCGCGAGGACGAATTCCGACTTTTTCATCCCGGCCAGGTGCTGAATCGCTCCGGAGATGCCGCAGGCGACATAGAGTTTAGGCGAAACCGTCTGACCGGTGGTGCCGACCTGGCGGCTGTGTTCGGCCCATTCGGCGTCGATTACCGGGCGGCTGGCACCATATTCACCCTTGAGTGCCTTGGCTAGGTTTTCGATCAGTGCCAGATTTTCCGGCTTGCCGATACCTCGTCCGGCGCTGACAATGACCTCGGCTTTGGACAGGTCTACACCTGTCTCTGCAGCTTCTTCGTAACCAAGGAACTCAATATCGCCACCGGCGGCCACTTCAACCTTGATCACTTCCGGAGTGCCACTCGGATCTTCAGCTGGAGTAAAGGCACCGCCCTGCAGGGTGACGACAGTGACAGCTGTTGTTGCTTTCACCTGCCGCCGCAGTTTTGAGTTGCAGGACGGGACGACCAGGTTGCCATCCTTGACTTCGACAACCTCCGAAATCTGCGCAGTTTTCAGGGCCATGGCGATGCGCGGAGCCAGATCCCAACCATATGAGGAATGTGGAAGGACAACCATCTGCGGCTGTTCCTTCTCAACGACTTCCAGCAGCATCTGTTTGTGCAGGCTCGGGTTGAATTCGCCGGCCTGCTCAACATCCGCCAGATAGAGTTTGCCACTGTAGCCCGGCAGAGCACCTTCGGAACCGACCAGGAACATGGCGCTTTCTGCACCCAGCTGGGCAGCGAAGTTGATCAATTCACTGCTGGTGCCGAGCAGTTTGCCCTCTCTATATTCTGCAACGAGTAAGGTTTTCATCGCGACCTCCTAGGCCAGTGCCGTGGTTTTTTCTTTAAGGATCTGGATCAGCTGATCCGCCAGATCGGCCGGATCGCCTTCGAGAACCAACCCGCCGCCTTTTTTCTCAGGCGGTGCCATTTGCAGCGTTTCCAGCAGGGATGCAGCAGGGCTTAACTCGGCGACCGGGGTCGAGATCAACTCCTTCTTCTTGGCTTTCATGATGTTCGGCAGGGTTGGATAGCGCGGAGTATTCAGGCCAAGTTGACAGGTGACCAAAGCCGGAGTAGAGCAGCTGACCTTGGCTCTGGTACCGCCTTCCAGTTCACGTTTGGCGTTGACGGTGCCATCAGTATAACTGAACTCGACCAAAGTGGTCAGACTGGGGATCCCAAGCATTTCAGCAATCAGTACACCAACCTGGGCGCTGCCGCGATCCTGCGACTGCATGCCGGTAAAGATCAGGTCGAAACCTTTGTCTTTGGCAAATCCGGCGATCAGTGAAGCGATCGCATAGGAGTCTTTGAGATAGCTTTCGTCATCGGCAATATGGACACCCCGATCACAACCCATGGCCAAAGCTTTCTTCATCGTTTCCTTGACCCGGTCGGAGCCAATGCAAAGCACAGTCAGATCTGCCTCTCCAACCTGCTCTTTCAGCTGAACCGCCTGTTCGACAGCGAATTCGTCGTATTCGTTCATCCGCCAGGCCAGATCGGTCTCTTCGTACCAGTTTCCGGCTGCATTTGCTTTGAACTTGGATTCCATATCCGGAACCTGTTTGATACAGATCAGTATTTTCATCAACACTCTCCTTTGATGGTTTGTAACTATACAGCTGTCTGACTAAGCGCACAGCATGTGGGCTATAGCTGTTGCTTGCGGGAAGTTAAGTGACAACATTGGACGCAGGCAATGGCTGTAGACCACATGCCCTCGCCAAGATGCTGAATAGTTACAATGTTCTCTTATCTGACAAGCCGTTCAACCAAGACTTCAGCAAGATCCTTTGGCTTCAGTTGCTCTTCCAGTTCCGCTCCCTTGATGCCGTCCTCAAACATGGTCAGGCAGAAGGGGCAGCTGGAGATCAGGGTCGAAGCCCCGGTTGCGGCAGCCATCTGCGAACGCTTCTCGCTGATCCGGGTGCCGATCTTTTCATCGGCCAGGATGCGCCCACCTCCGGCACTGCAGCAGAAGGATTCCGCACCATGTTTTTCCATTTCGCTCAGTTGGGCCCCGGCAGCGGCCAGCAATGTGCGCGGAGCCTGGTAGATATCGTTATAACGCCCCAGGTAGCAGGAATCGTGGTAGGTGCAATCAAATGTCTGCGGGGTGATTTTCAACTGACCCTGTTGCAACAGCTCCGCCAGATATTCTGTGTAGTGGCTGACGGCCACGTCCAGACCAAGATCACGATAATCTTTGTTGAGAGTATTAAAGCAGTGAGGACAGCTGGTCACAATCTGCTTGATTTCATAGCCCTTGATCAGTTCGATATTTTCGCTTGCCAGCATCTGGTAGAGATATTCATTCCCCATCTTGCGCATCGGTTCGCCGCAGCACTTTTCTTCTTTACCGAGGATGCCGACTTTTACTCCGGCCGCATCGCAGAGTTGGACAAAGGCTTTGGCAATGGCTTGATTGCGTTTGTCGAAAGAGGCATAACAACCGACAAAGAAGAGGATATCGACGTCACTGCTCTGTTCCAGGGTGACCACCGGCAGCCCTTCGGCCCAGTCACCGCGACTGGCAAAGGCGAGGCCGAGCGGATTGCCGTTGACCTCCGTATTCTCCATGGCCGTCATGACTTCTTCGCCGGGGAATTCCCCTTCCATCAGCACCAGGTTGCGACGCAACTCGAT
>DAOVNV010000050.1 GCA_030630015.1 Desulfuromonadales bacterium
CTCGGCTTCTGCGCCCTGATCGTGGTCGTGCAGCTGGTCCCGAGCATCATGATGCTGGTCTCCTTTGTCAAGGATGCCCTTGGCAAGCGCAAGCCCAAGCGCCAGGGGGTTGGCGTGCGTTAGACATTACCTGACAGGCAGACGACAGACATGAAGAGCCGCCGGTTTGCATCATTGCAGACCGGCGGCTCTTTGTTTTGAGAGGTGCTGCAATGGAGTTTTCATTCCATTCGTAATTTCAAAAAACTCTCCAGATCCGGGCATTGCAGATAAGGGTTGTGAGCCAGTTCAAAAGCGATCGTCGAGGTCGGTTGTGGTCCGTAGTCATGTCCCGGGTAAACCAGAGTATCGGGTGGAAGTTGGGCGAGCTTGCGAAGACTATTATAGAGATCTTCAGGATTGCTGTCAGGCAGATCAGCCCGACCGCAGCGGGTAACGAACAGGGTATCGCCGGTAATGATTGTTCCCGCAGGCCGAAATGCCACCGAACCGGGCGTATGCCCGGGGGTATGCAACACGCTGATCATCATGGTCCCGACAGTCAGGGTCATGCCGTCTTGCAGATGAATATCGGCGCGCAGGACATCGGCCGGATGGGCTGCCAGGCGGGCACCTGTTTCAGCAAGAACAAAATCGTTGCCTGCAACGTGATCATGATGACCGTGCGTATTGGCCAGGATTTCCAGGGAAACCCCCTTCTCGCGCAGCACCGCCAACAAACTTTCAGGCGCCAGACCCGGGTCGACACCGAGAGCCTTTCCGGTCTGCGCACAGATCACCAGGTAAGAAAAGTTGTCCGTACCGACGACCGGGATCTGTACGATCTCGGCAGCGGATGCTACCACGGCGGCTCCTCGAACGGCTTGTTGCCCACTTTGCAAACCTCGCCATCGATAATTTTGAACAGGTCGCCGGTCACCCGAACATGCCACTCGTCGCCCTCATCCGGCGGCAGGGGAAATTCATGACTGCCAAGGAAGACATCTTTGCCATCAATCATGCCCCACCAGTCGAACGAGCCGGTTTGCCAGAGTTTGGTTTTTAAATCAAAAGCCATGGATATGAGCTCCTTTATTGTAAATTGTGCTACATCTTAATCATCGTGCTCGCCGAATCCAAGAGGAAAGCGTGCCCACAGCTTTGTTCTGCCCGGAATATCCCAAAAAAACTGTCAGGAATCCGCGAGTGGATCCTCATCCGTCTGCCACGACGGCAGAACGCGATCACTCAACTGAAAATCCGGGCCGTCATGCTCTGTGTAAATGACATAGACGCTCTCCTCAGGCATATCCCATGTCCCGCTGATCTCAGAAAGGATCGCCAGGGCCAGACGCCTTTTCTGATCTGCTGTCCGCCCGAAACGGATATCAGCATTGAGGAAAACAATCCGGCCATCCGTTCCGGCACGACCAAACACCAGGTCGTCCGGCTTATAACAGCGGAAAGTGATCCCAATGTGATCGGTCCCGGTGCTCATGATCTCCGAGAAATACTGCTTTATAGCATCAGCGAAACCGCGCTTTTCTTCAGCGGAAGGAGTGAAGTTCAGCTCAAATTGCAGATGCGGCATGACAAACCTCCTCTCTTAGTGATGTTCTTTTGATAATTTAGCAGAAAAATCGTCCTGGAAACAACTTCGCCGACGATGATCAGTTGTGACAAATGGATGTTCCTCTTATAATACACAATTGAACAATCGGAAAAAGGACGGGACTCCATGAAATTTACCAAAATGCACGGCGCCGGTAACGATTACGTCTATATCGACTGTTTCTCCGAGACGGTTTCTGACCCTGCCGCGCTGGCCCGCGAGATCAGCAACCGCAACTTCGGTGTTGGCGGTGATGGGTTGATCCTGATTCTGCCTTCCGATCGGGCTGACCTGCGCATGCGCATGTTCAACGCCGACGGCAGCGAAGCGGAGATGTGCGGCAACGGCGTGCGCTGCGTTGCCAAATATGCCCACGACCATGGGCTGGTCAACGGGCAAATAATCCAGATTGAAACTGGCGCCGGCATCCTGTCCCTGGAACTCTTTACGAATTCTACCGGCAAAGTGGACCGGGTGCGGGTAAACATGGGCCCTCCCGGACTGCACCGTGCCGACCTGCCGATGACCGGCACACCGGACGAGCAGGTCATCGACCAGGAACTGACCATTCTGGACCGCACTTTCCGCATTACCTGTGTTTCCATGGGCAACCCGCATTGTGTGATCTTCGTCGACGATGTCGCCAGCTTTCCATTAGAGCATTATGGCCCGGCCATCGAGAGCCATGAGCTTTTTCCACGCCGCATTAACGTGGAATTTGTCGAGGTTGTTTCCCCCGACGAAGTGTACCAGCGTACCTGGGAGCGTGGTGCCGGCGAGACGCTGGCATGCGGAACGGGCGCGTCCGCCGTTACGGTGGCCGGTCTGCTGACCGGCAGAACCGGTTCGAAGCTACTCAACCATCTGACCGGCGGGGACCTGGAGATGGAATGGGACGGCCAGGGAGACGTCTTCATGACCGGCCCGGCCGTCGAAGTCTTCACCGGCGATTATCAACTCCGTTAATATGTTCTTTGTCGTAAATATTCAGCATCTCAGCGAGGGCATGTGGGCTATAGCTGTTGCTTGCGGGAAGTTAAGTGGCAACATTGGACGCAGGCAATGGCTGTAGACCACATGCTGTGCGGTTAGTCAGACAGCTGAATAGTTACCTTTCGTCATCTGAAAAAGTTTAAGATTTTTTCGCACCTCGCACCCCTGGTTCTGAAATGGACATCATTCTGTTTGACCTCGACAATACGCTTTACCCCCCGAAGCGGCAGCTGTTTTCGCTGATTGACGTGCGCATCAACCGCTACATGCGCGAAGTGGTCGGCATTCCTTCCCATGAGGTGGATGGGCTGCGTCGCAGCTACTGGGAACAATACGGTGTCACCCTGCAGGGGTTGATCCGCCACTATGATGTCGATCCCGAAGATTACCTGATTTATGTCCACGACGTGGACATCTCTTCCTGCCTTTCTCCAGATCCTCATCTGCGTCGTGAATTGATGAACCTCTCCCAGCGAAGAGTGGTCTTCACCAACGGCTCAATCTGTCATGCCAACCGGGTTCTATCCACCCTGGGCATCGATGACCTGTTCGAGGAAATTTTTGACATCCGGATCGCCGCTTACCAACCGAAACCTTTTCCGGAACCCTACCTGGCCGTCCTTGACGTCCTCGGCGCTGCCGCAGGAAGCTGCATCATGGTTGAAGACTCCAGGAAGAATCTGGACACAGCCAAGCAACTCGGCATGGGGACGATCCTGGTTGGAGATGGTGAAACCCCGGAATTCGTCGACTCGCACATCCCTGAAGTCTCTCAGATCAACCGCGTATTACAAACTTGGGATGCCGCATGATGCTCCCGATTGGCGCCCACATGTCAATTGCCGGGGGACTGGACCTGGCTTTTCAACGCGGCGAAGAGGTCGGCTGTACAGCCATGCAGATTTTCACGGCCAACGCCAGCCGCTGGCGGGCCAAACCGGTGACGGAGGAAGCTGCGGAAAAATTCAGAAACCGGTGGGAAGAAAGTTCCATTGGACCAGTCTTTGCCCACGATTCCTACCTGATCAATCTAGCCTCGCAAGACAATCGGCTCTGGCAGAAATCGAAACAGGCCTTCCTCGAGGAATTACAGCGCTGCGCCCAGCTTGGCATCAAAGGCCTGGTCATGCATCCAGGGGCTCACCTCGGCACGGGGGAAGCAACCGGCCTGGCCCGGGTCCGCTCAGCCTTCGATGAAATCCTGGCGCAGGCACCAGAAGAGGTCATGATCCTGGTGGAAAATACCGCCGCTCAAGGCTCTTACCTCGGTGGACCTTTCAGCCACATTGCCACCCTGCTGAAAAATTTCCCGCAGCATCGATTTGGGGTCTGCTTCGACACCTGTCATGCCTGCGCGGCAGGCTATGACCTGACAACAGCTGCAGGATATCAGGCAACCATGGACGAGTTTGACCACTTGATCGGTTTTGACCGGATCCAGCTTTTTCACATGAATGACAGCAAAAAGGGATGCGGCTCCCGGGTGGATCGACACGCTCACATTGGCGAAGGAGCAATCGGCCTGGAAGGGTTCCGCAACCTGATGCAGGATACGCGACTGGCCCACATTCCAAAGATTTTAGAGACACCCAAGGGGAAAGATGGGGCCATGGACAGGAAAAATCTCGCCATTTTGCGCAAAATGGCAGGAGAGCCCGCATGAAGGCGGTCTTGCAACGCGTAACGTCAGCCAGCGTCACGGTTGAGGGGCAGGTTGTCGGCCAGATCGGCCCGGGTCTGCTGGTTCTGCTCGGCGTTGAACAAGGTGATGACGAAAAGGATCTGGCTTTTGTTGCTGACAAAACGGCCCAACTGCGGATATTTGCAGATGCCGAAGGCAAAATGAACCTGTCCGTCAAGGATGTCGGAGGGGAAGTGCTGGTCGTCTCGCAATTCACCCTGCTCGGCGACTGCCGCAAGGGTCGCCGGCCCGGCTTTACCAAGGCGGCGCCACCGGAATTGGCAGACAGCTACTACCAGCAGTTCGTCGACCGTCTGCGCCGGACTGGTCTGGAAGTGGCCACAGGCACCTTTCAGGCCTATATGCAGGTGCAACTGACCAATGACGGACCGGTCACTATGCTGCTGGACAGCCGCAAGGAGCTCTGATGGAACAAGCTGAAACACCGATTGAAGGACGAGGGCGAAGTGCCAAAAAACGTGAAGCCAAGGCTATCGAGCAACTGGCACAGCGCATGGCAGACCTGCCTGAAGCTAAAATTGCCAAGCTCGATCTGAGCCAGGAACTGGATCACGAACTACGCTTGGCCAGAAACACACGCGGCCACAGTTCGCGCAAACGACAGATCAAACACCTGGCCGGATTCCTGCGTCGTAATGATGAACTACGGGGAAAGCTCGAAGCGGATCTTGAAGGATTCAGTCTGACCCAACGGCGCGAGACCCTCGCGTTTCATAGCCTCGAGCAACTCCGCGACCAACTCTGCAATCCTGACGACTTTCCGGCCGCGCTGGATGAAGTTCATAAACTCTATCCCCTTCTGGACACAAAGAAGCTTGCAGGTTTGGCCCGCTCGGTCCATACCAGCAACGACAAAAAAGCCTACCGGGAGATTTTTCGCCGCTTGCGTAACGCTGCTGAGATGGAAGCTGGGGATTAGTTAATCTTCTCAGAGGGTTTTGTTGGTTATCAAAAAATATCATTCACTTTTATTGTGATATCGACGATCCACGGCAATAAAGATTCCTCCCAGCATAACGCAAGCTGCCGCCAGTAGAAGAGACAAAGCAAACCCCTCCTGAAGATCCGCCAACCTGCCCGCGAAGATGGGCCCGAGCATTTGACCGACGCCAAAACTGGCCGTCAAAACTGCAGCAGCACGTCTTCCATCGGCAGCCATTCGAAGGTTTCCTTCGGCCAAAGTCAGCGCAACGATTCCCAGAAAGGTCCCGCCAAAGGAAATGGCGGCAAACAGCACCTCAATAACTGAGTCGGCGTACATGCTGACCAGAATGCCCGCAGCCTGAAGCATATAGGCGGCCAAAAGAGCCTGTTTGTTGCCAATGCGACGGGCCAGACGCGGCCAGAAAACGGTTGAAGGCACGGCAGCGAGACCCACTGCCACCCAACTATAAGCCGCAAAGCTCTCTAGCCCAGGAGTTGCCGCGACAATCGCGACAATAAAAGTCGCTGTCACAATATAGCCGAGACCCTGAAAAAAATAAGACCCGGCCAACAGTCGAATGCTGCGCAGATCACCGCCCTGGCATTGCACATCGACTCCGACCGGCTGGACGATGTTGTGTTTTCGGCCCAGAGAGATGCCGGTGATGGCCAGCATAGTGGCAAGGACTCCCATCCCAATCCAAGACCCGGCCCACCCCCCAACCTTATCCAATTGAGGGACAATCAGGCCGCTGAGTGCGATACCGAAACCAACACCACCATACAAGGTCCCGACCCAGTGGCCATAGCCACGCCGGGTGAGTGTTTCAGCAACTTCGGCAGAGATGACAATGAACAGTATGGCACTGGCAACACCTCCGCCCAGACGCATCACTCCCCACCACAAGACCGACAACGTGCCCCCCATGAACATGGTGGTTGCAAGGCTTGTCAACAGGGCCCCACCGGTAATCAATCGACTACGCAGCAGTTGTGGAGCAATTGAACAGATGATGGCGCCGCCCAGATAACCGAGGTAGTTCAACCCGGCAAGCCAGCCTGCCACAGTATTGCTCATCCCCAGATCGCGCTGCATCAAAGGCAGGATCGGCGTAAACACGAAGCGGCCAATGCCCATGGCGACCACCATGCCAAGCATACCGCCGATCAGAACCTTAAAGGCAGTCCTGCCTTGACGGGTAGATTCACCGTTTTCTGATCGGTTCGTTTTCATGATTTCTTTCAGAAAATACTCCCTCTGAACTTCCGGCACCTCGGTCTGGTCTTTACCTCAGAAATTTTCCCCTGCCCATCCAGTATCTTTTCTGTGTAAAAACATGTAAGGTACTCAGGAGATACACCCGCCCCAAATCCTCTATCTAACCGCCACCCTTAAAACCGTACGGAGACAGCGTTACGGCTTGAAGAGACTTGTGGGGTTGCGACGGGTTCTCAAGCATGCCAATTGGTCAAGCCTGCCTCTTAGAGCCCAGACATCTCGCTGGTTTTTATCGGCCATCTCTTGGCTAGCCTCAAACAAGGGAGTCATTCTATGCAAAGCACCACTCTTACGGCCGGCGACCCGACTGAAGCCCGCTGCACCAAATGCCGTAGAAATACCGACCACATCATCATCACCATGGGTGAAGAAAGCCCGATTAAAGTGGAATGTAACAACTGCGGTCGTCAGCACAAGTATCGCCCACCCACCGCAGCGCGAAAACCTGCCGTGCGGCGAACCATTGACCCAAAAGACGCCGAGCGCAAAGAATGGGAAGCCCTGCGGCCAAGCATGGACAGCGCGAAAGCAACAGACTATTCCATGACCGCAGCATACAAGGTCAAAGCCTTGACAAACCACCCTCTATTCGGCCTCGGGCTTGTACAACGCGTAGTCGGCCCGCACAAGGTTGAAATTCTCTTTGAGGACGGCAAAAAAACCATGCGCTGCAAATAATCCTGCCTCACTCCGGTGTTTTATCCCTTTTGGCAGGAATGCATATTACAAGCTTTCCTAAATCAGGCGGAAGAAGGATTTACATGAAAATTTGCGCTCTGTGCGAAGAACAATTAAAAATAACGCGCAATGGGAAACCGCATGATTATTTAGTAACGGTTGATGAGCCCCGTCTTTTCAAGGGGGGGGGGGAACTCCCGAAGTTTTGAAGAGCAAGATTACCTGTGTCTGACATGCAAATCAAAATTTACCCAGAGCACGGACAAAAACGCTCTGGTATGGACATTATGGCGGGGATAATCACGCCGCCCTGTAGACCAAATCCGACACATAAAAAAGACCGACTTCTTACGAACAAAATGGACCGTCTCTAGAGGGGATCAGACCCATCCCCTCGCAAGTCACTTAGCCAACCGTCAAAGCGCTCCTTTGACCCCCTTGACAAAATCCGGTTGAAAGTTTCCTGATCGTAGAGATACAGGCAGTGTCTGATCGAGGTGTAGGGGCTGAAGGTGTTGTCAGAACTTTCTGCCATGAAGAAATCACGATAATCTCTGACGATTCTCAAATTCTCGGTCAGGCTTTTGTGCAGAGCTGACTTTTGAAAATCACGATCAAGCTTAAGAATATCCTGAACAAAGCCGTCAACTTTATAGTCTTCGAATTCAAAATCCCTGAAAAAGTGCCCGGCAATGCGCAGAAAGTTAAATGCGTTAACGGTTTTCTCACTCGACACCGCCAAAGGCTGACCCGCAGCCCCCCTGTTGTCATCGCTGATCGGCGCCACTGTCGCTTGCTGGATTAGCTCCCTGGTGGCATTACGGATCTCCTTGAACTCACGATCAGCCAACTCAAACAGGGCGGAGAGGACATTGATCCTGCGTTTAAGATCGATAGGTATCGATTTTTTGTACTTGATTTTGTGATCCAACACACTCCAGGCATCCTGAATCAAGGATCTGATCTGCACTTCAAAGGGGAATTCGGCATGTTGCTGATATTTCGGAAGGGTGCTCATTTGATCGTTCAGGGCAAGATCCATGTGCAAACCTTTGTACCCGAATGAATCCTCAGTGCTCTCAACTGCCGAAATTTTATCAGTGACATCGATAATCTTGAAGTGGCCCTTCAACACCTCAGAGACGACTTCGATCTGGTCCTCATATAGACATATGATGCGGACACCGATCAGGTCGGAAATATAATCTTTGATCTCGTAGGGCTGCTCGTTGGTTTCAAGCTTACTCTGGTATTTGCGATGAAATTTCTTGACGCACTCCTCTTTGTCTTTGACCCTCCCTTCAATTTTCGTCACCTCGATGACATCAAACTCCATAAGCAGCGCTTCAATAATGCGAATATAAGCTTTTTTGGCACTTTCGAAGAGTTGCCAGTTGTTATCGTAAAACTTTAGAAAAGCATGCTTTTCTTTTTCAAAATCCAGAGACGCCAAATGGAACTCCTTATCTGTAAGATACCATGAAGACTTCGTGTCTCCCCATTGTGCTTATTGCGAAACCAGCATTTTCAACATCCTGAATCCTGCGGTGCTGCTTCCCTGATTTTCCCAAAATGGAATCAACGTGAACAACGTTCATGAAATTTACTGAAAGGATTTTATCAGACTAACTGAAAATTTTCGAATGTCGATCCGAAATCGGCTCCACAGCATATCCCTTCCTTGTCAAACGTGGAGGAAAAAATGGCAGAAGGAGATTGCCAAAAAAGCTAAAAAGGCAGAGGAGCACAAGTGCAAACAGGAAGAAAAAAGCCCACAAGCACCTGATGAGGATCAGCAGACAACAGTTTCAGATTAAGATATCTTCCCCATATCCCGATGGAGTTCTTCGCGCAAGTGATGAGCGACAGGACCTACCTGCCCCTGGTTGACAGTAAAGTCGTCCACCTTGACCACGGGCATCACTTCCAGAGAGGTGGAGGTGATAAACACTTCATCTGCAAACTTCAGATCCTGCAGCTTGAATTCACCGGTGATAACACGCAGGTTCAACCTCTCTTCACAGAGCCGCATAATCGTGGACCGAGTGACACCTTCCAGCAGGCCCGTAGAGGCGTCGGGAGTGAAAACCCATTGGTCCTTGGTCCAGAAGATGTTCGAAGAAGCTCCCTCGCAGATGTGATCCTTGTTGTTCAGCATGATGACCTCAAAAGCTCCTGTGGCCTTAGCTTCGAGTTTGCCCAACAAGCTGTTGAGATTGCTGATCGACTTGATTTTAGGATTGATCGCTTCGGGGGCGTTTCTGCGGGTCTGGGCCACCCGCACCTGGATGCCCTGTGTGTAGCAGGTCCTGTCGAATTCCTGAAATTCCCTGCCGACCACCAGGCAGGTCAGGTCGTTGCCCATATCGCGCTGAAAACCAATCTGCCCCTTGCCGCGGGTAATGGTGATGCGGTAATAGGCATCATTCATGCCATTTCTGTCCCGCAACTCCATCAGGATCGCCTCCAACTCCCGCTGTGTAACCGTTACCGGGTAGCACAGCGCCTCGGCTGACTGCAGCAGCCGCTGGTAATGTTGAGGGAACTGGTAAAGCCGGTCGCCAATGGAACGGAAGCTTTCAAAAATCCCGTCGCCGTAGAGAAAGCCCTGATCGAATACGGAGACCGTCGCCTGGTCGCTTTTAACGAATTCGCCGTTCAGATAAACATAGCTCATTACTGGCCCTCGTAGGAGTTTGGTCCGTAGGGGTCTCTTGGCTGTCCAGATGGGCCCCAGCTTGCTTCAGAGAGTGATCCGATAGCGTTGCGCCGCCGCTTCCTTGCCGATCAGTGAAAGACGCGGCGGGCCCCCATCACGCAGGTCGGGGTGATCATGCCCCTTTTCCCACAAACGTCCATCTGCCGGGTCGCGATACAGGATATCCCGTTCATTGTCGGCTCGGGCCAGTTCCTTAAAATGCTCAGAGGTCAGCCATTCAATGCGCTGCCAGTGGGCATCCTTTGCCATGCCGCTGCCCAGATCGATCCAAAAGCCGCGCAACTCCGTTTCACCAGGCTGAAGAAGCCATTCCTCGGGAACAACCATCTGTGTCCTCCTTTTTCATCCTGCACCGCTGAATTTCCGGGCAGAAACAGCAAAAGCCCGACAGAATGCCGGGCCTTTGCTGTCATCGCGTGATGCTGAAACCCTTCTAGAGAGCCTTCTTGATCAGACCTTCAAGCTGGTTCTTGGGCACCGCCCCAACCACCTGATCAACAACCTGGCCGTCATTGAAGAGGATCAGGGTCGGGATGCCGCGCACGCCGAACTGGCCGGGAGTTGCGGGGTTCTCGTCGACATTGAGCTTGCAGATCTTGATCTGACCTTCGAATTCGTCGGCCAACTGGTCGATCATCGGACCAATCGCCTTGCAGGGTGCACACCAGGGAGCCCAGAAATCGATGAGCACGGGAACCGAAGACTGCTTCACTTCACTTTCAAAAGAATCATCCGTCAACTGGACGACTTTATCACTTGCCATAATAAACGCTCCTTTGTTCTTTCTTATGTATTAATAAGCAAAACTTATTGTCCCTATCATAATGCACCTTTTTAAAAAATCAAGCTTTTTGAATATTTCAATCTGCGAGAGAGCTGTCCTTGACAGCCTGTTCCGACAAAACTAAGATACCTCCACAATCTGTGCTCTGAGTCCGGAGATTCGGGGCAAGTATAAGGTTACGAGATGACTCAGAATCGGATATCAGAGACAGTTAAACAGCAGATGGCACTGCTCGACCCCTTTTTGTTAACGCAGGAAGGGGTCCTGAACGACTTGACCCACCACCTGGTCGCCAACTTCCACCACGGCGGCCGCCTCTTTCTTTCGGGCAGCGGCCCTTTCGGCTCAATTGCCAGTCTGCTCGGTCAGACCTTTATTCACCGGCAGACTATTGAACGTCCAGCCCTGCCCGCTATTGCGTTGACAAACGATGCCGGTCTGGCAACCTTTCTTGCCGCTGACGATCAAAGCAACCAGATTTTCAGTCGTCAACTGCGCGCCCTGGCCACGGCACAAGACACCTTGCTGCACATGGCGGGCACCGACATCTGTCCCGCCGGTCAGGAGGTCCTGGCAACAGCACATCAACTGGGCTGCCGAACCGTCCTGATCAGCAGCAATCATGCGGAAACAACCACGAGGGCTCCCGACCTGTCCCTGCAGATTCCGACCACTTCTCTGCCCCGCCTGCTCGAAGGGTCCCTGCTGATCGGCAACCTTCTCTGCTCGCTGGTCGAGGGGGAACTGTTCGGCATTTGATCTTCTGTGGTCACAAGCCCGACCCTCGGAGTCCTCCCAGCGCCACGTTAAAGAAAAATTGACAGGTTATAACGGCAGTGCGTATACTTTTCAATTGCCTGAACTTACAGAACAGACCACTATCAAGCTTAGCTAAATTAACCACCACTGGTCCCGGTTTTTAACGGGCCGCACCTTGGCCTTAGGACTGCACCTGCTGGATTACGAGCCATGATCATCAATCTGCTGCTTTTCAAAGCCACCCTGCTGATCTATTTCATATCCACGATCCTGTACCTGATAAGTGTTATCAGCCGCAAGGATCGGATAGGGCAGTTCGCCAAATGGGCACTCATCGGCGGTTTTGCCGTGCACTGCCTGACGCTTGCGGCCCGCTGGATGTCAACCGGCATCACTCCCGTTGCAAGCCTTCACGAAGCCTTGTCCTTTTTTGCTTTCTCCCTGGTCGGGATTTACCTTTTATTCGATCTTCGCTACCGTACTGCAATCCTCGGAGCTTTTATCTGCCCGATTGCACTGGTGCTGATGATTGGCAGCACAGTAGCCCCTCAACAGCCTGTTGCAGCCAACCCCATCCTTGACAGCTGGTGGTTCCCGGTCCATGTCATCCTCGCCTTTCTCGGGCACGCTGTACTCGCCGTGGCGGGCATGGTCGGGATCATGTACCTGCTCCAGGAAAGAATGCTCAAAAGCAAGAAATTCTCAGGGCTGTTTTATCGTCTGCCCTCGCTGGATGTTCTTGACAGCATTAACTACAAATGCCTGACATTTGGTTTTCCACTGATGACCATGGGAATCATTTCCGGGGCCATCTGGGCCAATTCCGC
>DAOVNV010000261.1 GCA_030630015.1 Desulfuromonadales bacterium
CGCCAGGCCGCAGGTCAGGGTTCCGCTGGTCAGGTCTTCGAGGTAGAGCCGGCAGCGGGACAGTCCGGTCAGCAAGGGCACGGCTTCACCGAGAGTGTGCAGGATATCGGCCAGGTTCTCCTTGCTATAATTGCGAACTTTGGCAATCTGTTCGTTCAACACAGCGGTGTAACGCCCCATAGGTTCCTCTCCCGGTTCTCGCGAAGGTGCAAGCAAACACCTTCAGGCAACAACTATGTATCTTTACTACTCAGTGAGTATAGCCACCCCTGTGTACAGAGTAAAGTTTCACCGGGAACTGGATGCAAACAGGGCCAGTACCCTGCAACCCATATAATGTCGCAAAATTGCGCTGGGATTTGGCGTGTCAACCAGGCGTGACTTTCGGTGCATAGCCAAAGCTATACAGCGGAAGTCACAACACAGTTGACGCGTCAAAGAACAAGCAAGATGCGACATTATATGGGTTGCAGGGTACTAGGTTGCCACAGGTCGGTTTTTCAGGGATACTTGATTAAAGAGAATGTCCTGTTGTCAAGGATCAGGTTGAAACCGGTCGTCCGGTCCGTGATTGTGCAGTCCTCCGGAGGACCCTTCCAAAGAGGTGGCCATGCTTCCGGGAGTGCAACTGATTGCCGACCCAGATAGCCGGATGGAGATATTATCCAGTTCACTTGCCGGATGCGGCTACCATGTAGCGCTCTCAGAAACACCACCGGCCACTCCCCCTGCTGTCTATATTGTTGATCTCACCCATTTTGATCGCTGCCCGGAGTTGAACTGGGACAGGTTTGTCAGCACCTGCAAGGATCACGGCGCGGCCTGCCTAGCCTACAGCTCTGGCGACCCTCCGGACAGGGCCAGGATCGCTGCGCTGAAACCGGCCGCCGACATCCTGCCCGACCCGAATGACCTCGATGATATAAAGTCCAGAATCGAAAGTCTCCTGACAATCCGCAACCTGTCCCTGCAACTTGAAACCGCGCAAAATCAGTCCAGAAGCCAGCAGAAAGAACTCCAGGAAGCCCTGCTGTCCGCAGCTCACATTCAGCGCCGCCTGATCCCGGCACAGTACCCAACCCACCAAAGCTTTGAATTTGCCTGGGAATTTATGCCGTCAAAGAAAGTCGGCGGAGATCTTTTTAATATTGCCAGGCTCGATGAACAGACTGTGATGACTTACCTGGTGGATGTCAGCGGCCACGGTATTTCCTCGGCCATGGTTTCCGTTTCTGTACACCAGAGCCTCTCGCCGCGCACCGGGCAACTTCTCAAACGCCAGACCGCCCATCCGCCCTATTACATGATTTCTTCGCCTTCAGACGTTTTGAGAGCCCTGGAAGAAGAATACCCCTTCGAAAGATTCGAAGAATTTTTCACGGTCAGCTACCTGCTCCTCGATGCACAGTCAGGTCGCGTGCGCTACGCCAACGCGGGACATCCGCCACCGCTCCTGTTACGTCGAAACGGCGAGATTGTGAAACTCACTTCGGGGGGAACAATTATCGGCATGGCCAGCCGGCTTGATTTTGACGAGGCGGAAATTCAGATGTCTGAAGGGGACAGGCTTTTCCTTTACACCGACGGGATCACTGAACACTGCAACCAGGCGGGAGAAGCCTACGGCGAACAGAGGCTGATTGACTGCCTGGCAACAAAACCGGCCGAGAGCCTCGGAAGGGCTTGCCAACAAGCGATAGACCAGCTCATGAGCTTTGATAAGGGTCGGCAGCCCCAGGATGATGTAACCTTGATAGGCATCGAATTTTCGATGAAGGGGCTCGAGGGGAAAGCCGGCTGATTCACTTGAGGCCGAAACGCTCCAGCGCCGCCGGAGGAGCCAGATCATAGTGGCTGAATTCCATGGTGAATGTCGCCCGGCCCTGCGAAGCACTGCGCAGTTCCGTCATGTAGCCGAACATCTCTGATAGAGGCACACAGGCCCTGATCACATCTACCGCCCCCTGTACGTCATGACCGTCGACCCGACCTTTCTTCTGCTGCAATCCGCCAAGCACTTTGCCTGAAAAATTACCTGGCACCGTGATCTCCAACCCCATGACCGGCTCAAGGAGAGTCGGTTTTGCTGCACGGACGGCCTCCATCAGGCCTCGCTGCACGGCGGCTCTGACCCCCATCACCGTTGTAGCCCCAGACTCGTAAGGCAGTTTCTCCACGGCGACTTCAAGATCGACTAATGGGTAGCCCACCAACACTCCGGACCGGGCAACTTGCTCCAGAGTTTCTTCCAGAGCCGTCACGATATCTGTCGGCACACTTGCGACCTCCTCACCCGGAAGCAGGAACCGAATCCCTTCGCCCCGTGCCAGGGGCGTCAAGCGGAGCGTGACTTCGCCCTTCTGGATTTTGCCCTCCAGATCACGTTCGAAGACCTCGTGGTGCCTCACTGCGGAACGGATCGTCTCGCGGTAGACAACCTGCGGCTGACCCGCATTGACCTCGACGCCAAATTCCCGCCCGAGGCGAGTCAAAACAACCTCCAGGTGCAGCTCCCC
>DAOVNV010000007.1 GCA_030630015.1 Desulfuromonadales bacterium
ACAAAAAAAGGACCGCCGAAGCGGTCCATATCAGTGGGAGTCCAGACAAGGCAGCGCAGGCTCAGGCGGCACACGCATTGACGCCGGGCGGAGATCCGGCACGCATGCACGCACCTGCACAAGCCGCAGAATAAACCTGTCGCTGTTTCAAATACGAGCTAACTTCGAGCCCGGGGTTCCCTTAATCAACACGTTTGCGCAGAAAAGTCGGGATATCATACTCGTCATCACTCGCTCCGGCAGTCATCCCGATCCGCATTGAGCGGGGCCTGTCCTGCTGTTGCTGCTTGCGAATAATCGTTGGGATATCGAGGTCGTTATGTACACTTCCATAGGCGGGAGTCTGCCCCAGTTCCTGCTTGGCACGAAGACTCTTATCGAAAGAGGCCCCGAAGCCGGTCGCAATGGTAGTCACTTGAACCTTTTCACCCAATTCGTCATTGATCACCAGCCCAATGAAAATATTGGCATCTTCGTGGACCTTTTCATGAATAATATTGGCAACTTCCTGGTAGTCATCCATGGTCATACTCGATGACCCGCTGATATTGACCAACACGCCCTTGGCTCCCGAGATGTCGATTTCCTCGAGCAGGGGGCTGCTGATCGCCTGCCTGGCTGCCTCCGTGGCGCGGTTCTCACCCTCTGCCATGCCGATGCCCATCATGGCCATGCCGCGCTCGCTCATCGCAGCCTGCACATCGGCAAAGTCAACATTAATCATGCCGTGAGTGGTGATCAGGTCGGAAATCCCCTGAACCGCTTGGCGCAGCACATCGTCAGCCGGTTTGAACGCATCGAGAATCCCCATCTTCTTGCCAGCCAGACCGCTCAGCCGATCATTCGGGATCAGGATCAAGGAATCGACGACATTTTTAAGCTCTTCGACCCCTTCATCAGCCTTTTTCATGCGCTGTTTACCTTCAAAGCTAAACGGCTTGGCCACTACGGCAACAGTCAGTGCACCGACCTCCTTGGCAACTTCGGCAATCACCGGCGCGGCCCCGGTTCCGGTTCCGCCACCCAACCCGGCAGCGATAAAAACCATGTCAGCTCCCTGCAGCAGTTCGGCGAGACGGGCGCGATCCTCTCTGGCAGCTTCCCGACCAACTTCCGGGTTGGCCCCGGCGCCAAGGCCCTGGGTCAGTTTAGTTCCCAACTGTACGCGCATCGGAGCCTGGTTGAAGCGCAGAGCCTGGGCGTCCGTATTGGCAACGATGAACTCGACACCTTCGACGCGCGCAACAATCATGGTGTTGACGGCATTACTGCCCCCGCCACCAACTCCTACCACCTTGATCTTGGCAACCTGGTCCATCTTCTCGTCAAATTCGAATGTCATGACTCCCTCCATCTGTCTGGTCCGGCATCTCCGCGATACCGTCCGTTGGTTGTATTGTTGTCAACTCTCGCTGCTATTGGTTAAAAGAATTCACCGAACCATTCCTTCATACGCCGTGTAACCCGCTCGAACAGGTTTTCCTGGCCGATCACAAAGTTCCTGGTCTGCATGTTGCGGCTTCCATATTTCACCAAGCCCACACCGGTGGCATAGATCGGAGAATTAACGACATCGGTCAGGCCGCCGATCCCCTGCGGCACCCCACGACGGACAGGCAGGTCGAAAACCTGCTCGGCCAACTCCGGCATGCCTGGCAGGATGGCCGATCCACCGGTCAGCACAACACCTGAAGCGATCAGGTCTTCGTAACCGCTTTTGACTATTTCACGATTGACCAGCGAAAAGATTTCTTCGACACGCGGTTCAAGAATTTCAGCCAGTAGCTGCCTCGACAGTACACGCGACTCACGTCCTCCCACCGAGGGAACTTCAATCGTTTCGTCCTTGCCGACCTTTGAGACGAGACAACAGCCCGAAGTCTGCTTAATTTTTTCCGCCTCCGCAGTCGGCGTCCTCAGCCCTACAGCGATATCGTTGGTCAGGTGATTTCCGCCCAGGGAAAGCACGGCGGTATGCTTGATGGCGCCATCGACGAAAATCGCGATGTCGGTGGTGCCTCCCCCGAGATCCACCAAGGCAACACCAAGCTCCTTCTCATCAGCAGTCAGGACAGCCTCTGCGGATCCCAACTGCTCGAGCACGATATCACCTACGTCCACACCGGCTTTGTTGCAGCTCTTGATAATGTTCTGGGCGCTCGCCACGGCCCCGGTCACAATGTGTACCCGAGCTTCAAGCCTGACGCCGCTCATTCCAAGAGGCTCCTTGATGCCGTCCTGGTCGTCGATGATAAACTCCTGGGGAAGGATGTGAATCACTTCGCGATCCATCGGGATGGCAATCGCCTTGGCGGCATCAATGACCCGCCGCACATCCTCATTGGTCACCTCGCGGTTCTTGATGGCAATGACACCCTGTGAATTGACCCCCTTGATGTGCCCGCCTGCAATCCCGGCAAAAACCGTTTTAATCTCGCAGCCGGCCATGAGTTCCGCTTCTTGGATCGCTTTGCGGATGGCGCTGACCGTTCCTTCGATATTGATCACGACGCCCTTGCGCAACCCCCGTGACGGGCTGGTTCCAATGCCGACGATGTCCAGGCCTTCGTCGGTCATGGCACCGACAATGGCACAGATTTTTGTCGTACCGATATCCAGTCCGACAATCAGATTTTCCCGTTTGCTGTTCATATTTTTTCCCTTCCGCCAGACTCTATCCTCGGCCTGTATTCCGTTTAACATCCACCTTGACAATCACTCGGTCGACAACATTCAGATCAATATATTTCAGTGCCGCCAGACGCGGTTCAAGGTCTTCGTAGACCCGTTCCAGACGTTGCAGTTTGTACTCGAAATCTCCATTTCCCAATCGGATCGGCACCCCTCCCACCAGGGTGTATAATGTCAACCCCTCCTGGGGATCGACAAATATCTCTGAAACATCCTCCAAGTTGAAGTGTGACCGGCCATGCAGAGCGTGCATCAGGCGCAGGGCCTGTCTCAACCTCGCCTGTACCTCATCGGGGTGATTGAGCATATACTCCCGATTAATCCCGGTGATAACCGGGAAATCGAGAAGATCCGTACCGTCCAGCAGCTTGAAAATCTCGCCTCCGGCATCGACGTAGTAGAGATATCCCAAATCGGCAATTGCCTGCGGCTCGCGCTCGATGACTCTAATAACCACCTCGTCAGGGAACGCCCGTTCGACCTCCGCCTTGGCAATCCAGGGGTTCTCTTCTATTTTGCGGCCGATCAGGTGCAGATCCAGATCGAAGATACCGTCGCCGGGGTGGATATCGGATGCCGCCAGGATATCCCCTTCGGTCACCTTGGACTGATGTTCCACCCTGACCTTGTTGACTGCAAAATATCCCGATTCCAGAAGCACCTGGGCCGTCAGGACTGAACCGCTGACAATCAGCGCCCCGCTTCCGAGGCCGACAATTATCTGCAACGTCCGATGGAGCAGCTTTTTCCAGTCGCGCGGCTGCTGCGCCTTCTTGGGGCGATTCTGTTTGACCTTCTTCTTTTTGTTGTGCTTCAAGTCACGCATCAATCGACTCGCTAATTCCGGATGAACACCAGCTATTTTTCCAGGCTGGCATCTTCGAGGATACGCTGTACCAATTCGCTGAAGCTGATTCCTGCATGCGCTGCCGCCTTGGGCAGCAGGCTCGTCTCCGTCATACCCGGAATCGTATTCACCTCAAGGCAATAGAACTCCCGCTCGTTAACCATGAAATCGACCCTGGCCGCTCCACGACAACCAAGCACCCTGCAGGCCGTGGCAGAAACTTCCTGCAGGCGGCTGTACAGTACATTCTCCAAGGGAGCCGGCAGAATATATTCCGTCTGGCCACGCGTATACTTGGCCTCGTAATCGTAAAAACCGCTCTTGGGTACGATCTGGATGATCGGCAGCGGTTTACCGTTAAGCACACTGACCGTGACCTCGCTGCCCTGGATGTAATCCTCCACCAGGATCAGGTCATCATGTCCGAGGGCCTCGTCCAGCCCGGCATCAAGCTGCTGCTCGTCATGGACAATACTGATGCCGATGGTGGACCCTTCCCGGGCCGGCTTGACCACCAGCGGGAAATGCCGGCAACGCGCCAGCAGGGCTTCCCGGTCGTCTCCCCTGCTGAACGGGATAAAAGCGGGCGTCGGCAGTTCATGGTAGAGCATTATCTGCTTGGTCATCACCTTGTCGACCGCCAGGCTCGAGGCCAGAACCCCGCTGCCCGTGTAAGGGATCTGCATCATTTCGAGCAGTCCCTGCACTCTGCCGTCCTCTCCATAGCGCCCATGCAGTGCGATAAACACCTGTTCGACCGATTCTTCGCGCAATTTTGACGGCAGGTCCTGATCGGGATCGATGCCGACCACATTGTAACCTTCGCTCTTCAGGGCGTTCAGAACGGCTCCGCCGGTTCGCAGCGACACTTCCCGTTCAGCCGACTGGCCACCCATGAGTACAGCCGTCCGTCTTTTTCGCAAAACATTCCTAACCATGACTGCCCTGCTCTTTCAGCCGCTTGAGGAATTCCTCACCTGTCTGCCAGATACTTCCGGCACCGAGAGTGATCACCATATCGCCAGGAGTGACAATCTCCAGGAGATGCTCAACGGTCGCGGAACTGCTGCCAGTGTAAAAACAAGATTTGTGACCGTGGCCGGCAATGCCGTCCGCCAGACTTTTGGCATCCACTCCGGGAATCGGCTCTTCACTGGCAGCATAGATGTCCATGATCGCCACATGATCCGCTTGGTAAAAAGCAGTTACGAAATCATCGTAGAGGGCTTGGGTTCGGCTGTAGCGATGCGGCTGGAACACTGCCACGACCCGCCGGTCCCAGCCATCCCGGGCGGCAGCCAGGGTCGCCTTGATCTCGACGGGATGATGCCCGTAGTCATCGACGACCATGATCCCGTTGACCTCACCCTTGATCTGGAAACGGCGCTGCACACCCCCGAAATCCTTGAAGCCTTCGGCGATCACGTCGAATGGGAGCTGCAGTTCCAAGCCGACGGCTATGGCGGCCATGGCATTCAAAACGTTGTGGCGGCCGGGCATCCGGAAACTGATCCGGCCGAGATCTTTGCCATACAGATGCACGTTGAACGAGGTTCCGCTTTCCTCGTGCTGTATCTCTGATGCCTGCAGGTCCGCCTGGCTGTTGAGGCCATAGGTAATCATGCGCTTTTTGACGTCGGGAAGCAGCATCTGGATATTGGCGTCGTCCAGGCAGAGCACTGCGAGTCCGTAGAAGGGCACCTTGTTGATGAAATGGACGAAAACCCCTCTAATTTCATCGATATCTTTGTAGTAGTCCAGATGGTCCGCGTCGATGTTGGTAACAACCGCAATCGTCGGTGACAGCTTCAGGAAGGATCCATCCGACTCATCAGCTTCGGCCACCAGAAACTTGCCTTGCCCCAGCTTGGCATTCGATCCGAACAGGTCGAGACGGCCACCGATCACCACGGTCGGATCAATACCGCCATGGGAAAGAATCGTTGCGACCATACTGGTCGTTGTGGTTTTGCCGTGCGTTCCGGCAATGGCCAGGCCGTATTTCATACGCATCAGTTCTGCAAGCATTTCGGCGCGTGGGATCACCGGAATGGTCCGGCGATGGGCTTCGAGAACCTCCGGGTTATCCGGACGGATCGCTGTGGACGTGACAACCACGTCGACCTCATCGAGGTTTTCGCTTTTGTGTCCGTAGGCAACGGTTCCGCCGAGAGCAATCAAGCGGCGCGTGGTCTCGCTCTCCTTCAGATCCGAACCGGATACCTGGTATCCCAGGTTGATCAGGACTTCAGCAATGCCGCTCATCCCGATGCCGCCAATACCTACAAAATGAATTTTTTGAATTTTCCCGTACATGATATTCAATCCGTTCAGGCAACTGCATCCATTACTGTTCGACACTCTTCCAACAGACGGGCTGCAGCCCCTCGATGCGCCAACCTTCTGCCTGAAGATGCCATTGATTGCAGTCGCTCATTGTCCTGCAACAGGTCATCTATTAAAGATCCGAGTCGTTCAGCCGTCAGGTCTTTCTCTTCGATAAGAATTGCGGCTCCTTTTGCGGCCAGCGCCCGGGCATTAGCCGCTTGATGTCCGCCCGCGGCATGCGGGTAAGGGATCAGGATCGCCGGACGTCCGCAAGTGGTCAACTCAGCCAGGGTCGTCGCCCCGGCCCGACAGACTATCAGCGAGGCGCGGGCATAGGCGTCAGCCATGTCCTTGATAAACGGTTGCACTTCGACATCTTCCCAGTCCGCATTCCGATAACCGCTGACGACATCTTCATAATCGAGTTGGCCGGCCTGGTGGAGGACCTGAAGTTTCCCCCGCCATGAATCCAGTTGCGGCAGGACATCGACGATTGCACGGTTGATTGCCCTGGCCCCTTGGCTGCCGCCAAATACCAGCAAAACCGGAGGCTCACTGCACAGTTCCGGGCATTGTTCCATTGCTGCCCTTACCGGGTTTCCGGTGACAACCGTTGCCAGGCCAGGAAACGCTCTGCCAGCTTCCTCAAAAGAAAGGCAGATACGCTTCGCCCAGCGCCCCAGCATCCGGTTGGCCATTCCGGGCCAAGCATTCTGTTCGTGGATCAGGTAAGGCACCTTCATCCATTTCGCGGCAAGCAGCGCTGGTACTGACGCGTAACCGCCAACACCGACGACCACATCCGGCCTGAATTCCTGCATTATCTGGCGTGACTGTCTCAACCCCTTCACCATCCTGATGAGAGCTTTTATCCGCGCCTGGATGCCGAGCCCTGCCCAACCGCTCATCTCTATCGTTCGCAGCGTCCAGCCAAGTTCCGGAAGCAGGCGGGCTTCCAGGCCTCTTTCCGTGCCAACAAACAACACCTCGCTGTCCGGACTTTCATGCTTCAACTGCTCCGCGAGGGCAACGGCCGGGAACAGATGGCCGCCGGTCCCTCCTCCGGCCAGCAGCAGTCTCATCGCAACTCTCCCGGTGCATGGCTGGAAACATTCAGCACAATGCCGACCGCTATGAGACTGGTCAGCAGACTGGTTCCCCCGTATGACAGGAATGGCAAAGCCAGGCCCTTGGTTGGAACCATGCCCATGACGACAGCCATGTTTACAAATGCCTCGAGCCCGACTAGCAGGCTCATTCCAAATGCCAGGTAGCATCCGAACTCATCGGGAGCATGCAGGGCCGCCCTGAAACCGCGCATGACCAGCAGCAGGAACATTGCGGCGATAACGACGACACCAGCGAAACCGAGTTCTTCACCGATCACTGAAAAGATAAAATCTGTGTGTGCCTCCGGCAGATAGAAGAGTTTCTGTTTGCTCTCGCCCAGCCCTTTTCCTAGTGCGCCCCCGGATCCGAAAGCAATCCAGCTCTGAATGATCTGAAACCCCGAGTTGCTCGGATCCTCCCATGGGTTCAGGAAAGCCATCACCCTCTGCCGACGATAATCAACATTCATGATCAGGAAATACAGGAAGGGCATGGCGACGATCCCCATGCCGAGCAGATAGACCAGTCGTACCCCCGCCACCAGCAACATCATGACCGCAACGACACCCAGTGTCAGTGCACCACCGAGATCCGGCTGTGCCAGCAGCAGGGCCAGCAGCAGGGCCAGCAAAATTATGTAGGGCAAAAAGCCGAAGCGGAAGCTCTTGACCTTGTCCTTCTTCCTGGCCAGTGAATGCGCCATGAAGATCACCAGACCGAGCTTGGCAAACTCAGCAGGCTGAAAGGAGAAGCCTCCGAAACGCAGCCAGCGGACCGCCCCGCCGACCTTCTTGCCAACTCCAGGCACCAGCACCAGGACCAGGAGCAGGACGCAGAAAATCAGCAGAGGCACTGCGAGTTTTCTGAAATGCTGATAATCGAAGTGAATCATCGCTGTCAGAAAGCCGAAACCAACCAGTGCAAACAGGCCCTGTCTTTTGAGAAAATAGAGGCTGTCGGCATGCGCCCTGACCGCCATGATCGATGACGACGAGAAGACCATCACGACCCCCAGGCAAGTCAGGCAGACCGCAAGCAGCAGCATCGAATTGTCGGTTCCCTGCTTGATTTCCATAAACCTCTCAAGACGCTGAGGCGAGAACTGAGACCGCCTCTGCAAACATACGTCCCCGCTCACCATAATTGCGGAACATGTCGAAACTGGAGCAGCCGGGGGAAAGCAGAACCGCTCCACCAGCCGGAGTCACATCGGCGGCGAGCCGGACAGCTTCGTCCATACTTGAAGCCCGGTGGATCGTCGTCATGCCGTCGAAGGCCTCGGCCATCCGTTCCGCGGCCTCGCCGATCAGGATCAGGTGATCGACCTTCCGACTCACTGGCTCCGCAAGGGGGGCTAGAGAACCCTTCTTGTCCTTGCCGCCGGCGATCAGGGTGAGCGGTGCACTGAAGCCGCCCAGACTTTTCACCACGCTGCCGATATTGGTCCCCTTGGAATCGTTGAACCAGCGGATCCCGCGGGCTTCGCCAACCAGTTCCATCCTGTGGGGCAGTCCCCGGAAAGAAACCGCCGCCTGCCAGGCAACCTCCGCCGGGCATCCGCTCAGTAATGGCGGGATCATTGCCGCCATAACGTTCTCCAGGTTATGCTGCCCCTGGATAATCAGGTCCTTGGCGGCAAAATGTTGTTCCGTGCCTTGCCATTTCCAGATCAGCCAGTCACCGTCAATCCCCATACCCTCTTGCGGAAGCTTGTTGCCGCTGAACATAATCTTGCGGGCCTGAGTTCGCTGTGCCGCCGCCAGTACCTGCGGGTCGTCGGCGTTCAGAATGACGATATCCTGTCCGGTCATGTTCTCGAACAAGCGGGCCTTCGCAGCCTGGTAGCTTGCCATATCCGGGTAGCGGTCGAGATGGTCCTCGCTGATATTCAGAAGCAATCCGAACCTCGGCCTGAATGTCTCGATCGTCTCCAACTGGAAGGAGGAGAGTTCTACAACCAGCCAGTCCCAATCCTGGCCTACGGCTTCAATCAGCGGCGTGCCCAGGTTTCCTCCGACAAAAGTCCTTTTTCCCCAAGCCTTGAACATTTCGCCCATCAAGGTCGTTACGGTCGACTTGCCGTTGGTCCCAGTAATGGCGACCAGCGGCTGTCTCAATTCGCGCGAGGCAATCTCGATCTCGCCGAGGACCGGCACGTTGTTGCGGCGCGCAGTCCGAAGTGCTGGGATATCGAGTGGCACCCCGGGGCTGATGACAACCAGGTCAGCCGTTTCGAACAATGCTGTCGTGTGACCACCCAGATCGAGATGTGTGCCAGCTGCAATGAACTCTTCAGGGATGGAGACATCCTCCACCTGACGTGTGTCGGACAAGGTAACCACCGCACCGCGCGCCAGGAAGTAGCGCACCAGTCCGCATCCGGTGCGCCCGGCTCCAACGATGATCACTTTTTTTCCAGTGTAGTCGTTTCTCATTTATCTCAACTTCAGCGTCGATAGACCGATCAGGGCCAGAATGATGCTTACGATCCAGAATCGAACGATGATTTTCGGCTCCGGCCAACCCTTGAGTTCGAAGTGATGGTGGATTGGCGCCATCCGGAAGACCCGTTTGCCGTAGAGACGAAACGACGTGACCTGGACAATCACGGACAGGGCCTCCATGACGAATATTCCGCCGACAATCACCAGCACGATTTCCTGCTTGGTGATAACGGCGATGGTTCCGATTGCACCGCCGAGCGACAGGCTGCCGATATCTCCCATGAACACCTGGGCCGGGTAGGTATTGAACCACAGAAAACCGAGGCCCGCCCCGACCATCGCCCCACAAAGCACGGCAAGCTCACCCGCGCCCTGAACATTGTTGATCTGCAGGTAGTTGGCCAGATTTGCATGACCGGCCAGATAAGCAAACAGCAGATAGGTCCCGGCTGCAATGATGACCGGCCCGATAGCCAGGCCATCGAGTCCGTCGGTCAGGTTAACCGCATTACTTGCACCGATAATGACCACCATGGCGAAGGGAACATAAGCCCATCCCAGGTCCGGGTTGAGCCCCTTGAAGAAGGGGAAAGCCAGAGTGGTCTGGAACGGCGGATAGAAGAACAGAGCCAGTCCCACGCCGAGAGCAAGCAGTATCTGCCAGAACATTTTCTGCCTGGGCGACAGACCGTCGCTGCTTTTAAGGCGTACCTTGAGCAGATCGTCGATAAAACCGATCACGCCAAAACCGACCGTAACCAGAAGGGTCAGCCAGACGTACAGATTGGTCAGGTCGGCCCAGAGCAGCGTCGGCACGACGATGGCGAACAGGATCAGCACGCCGCCCATGGTCGGGGTCCCTTCCTTAACGTAATGGGACTCCGGGCCGAGTTTGCGGACATGCTGGCCCATTTGCAGGGCAGAAAGTTTATTGATCAGCCAGGGCCCCAACATGAAACTAAGCAGCAGTGCCGTAATAGTTGCATAAATCGTCCGGAAGGTAATGAACCGGAAGACATAAAAAACTGAAAAGTCGGTATGCAGCGGGTAGAGTAAATGATACAGCATGTTACCTATCCCTTAAGGGTGACGGACGAACGCAATAAGGTGACGACTTTCTCCAGACGCATTCCCCGCGAGCCCTTGATCAGCACCCTGTCTCCGGGCTGCAGCATGTCAATGAGTCTGGCAGCGATAGCTTCGTGACTCTCAGCGGTCACAATATGTTTTTTGTCGAGACCAGCCTCAGCTGCGCCCCTGCCAATTTCATGAGCCAGATCGCCGAATGTGAACAGCCAGTCAACGCATTCGGCAGCAACCGTGCCGACTTCCCGATGCAGGTCTTTGGCCGCCGAACCCAACTCGAGCATATCTCCAAGCAGGGCAATGCGCCGGCCCTGCCTTCCCAGATCGTGCAGGGCATCCAGGGCCGCCCTCATGGACATGGGATTGGCGTTGTAGCTGTCCTCGAGCAGCAGGATATCTCCGGGCAGCCCGACCAGTTCCATACGTCCCGGGCAGGGGCTGAAGTTCTCCAGGCCGGCCACGATATCATCTAAAGACACTTCGAGCACCTGTGCGGCGGCGGCGGCAGCCAGAGCATTCATGACGTTATGGCGACCGGGCAGCGGCAACCGCACCGCCAGAACCTCTCCTGAAACACACAGGGAGAATTCAACTGCACCGTTGCTGGTAATAACTTGTTCGGCCCTAACCTGTGCTTGCGGCGACATCCCGTACAGTACCCTTCTGACTCCGTTTGCAACCGGAAGCTGCAGCACATGGGAATCGTCTGCATTGACGATGGCAGTCCCTCCGGGCGGCAGATTTGCAAATAACTCACCCTTGGCCCTGGCGACGGCATCTATACCGCTCAGACTTTCAAGGTGCGCCCTGCCAACATTAGTGATCACCCCGAGCTGCGGGGAAGCAATCTCGGTCAACCTGGCAATTTCTCCCCTCTCGCTCATGCCCATTTCCACAACCGCCCAGTGATGACTCGTCTCCAAGTCAAACAGGGTCAGTGGAACTCCAACCAGGTTGTTGTAGTTTCCGGCTGACTTGAGTCCATCGCCGGTACGCATCAGTATCGACGCCAGCATCTCCTTGGTGGTGGTCTTGCCAGAGGTCCCCGTGATACCGATCACCGGACCGTTGAAACGGTTTCGCACAGCAGCGGCCAGATCACCCAAGGCCTTTAGCGTATCCTCAACCTGAACGACCGGAATCGGCAGTCCGCCCACAATTTCTTCACTCAGACAGGCGGAGGCACCGTGCTGGGCCGCCTGGGCCAGGAAATCATGGCCGTCGAAATGTTCGCCGCGCAGAGGAATGAACAGCTCTCCCGGCTGCAGGGAACGGCTGTCGGTACTGAACCCGATGATCCTGGTATGCGAACCATTCTGGAGCAGTCTGCCGCCTGTCGCATCGGCCACGGTACGCACATCCATTTCGATCATGACGCACCTCCCCTGTTCAGGGCTCTGCGGATTTCTTCGCGGTCGTCAAAATGAACTTTTTGTGTCCCGAGGATCTGGTAGTCTTCGTGCCCTTTTCCGGCAACCAGCAGAAGATCCCCGGGCCGTAGCATCGACACCGCAAAACTGATCGCCTCACGTCGGTCGGGAATCACAACATATCCATTTCCGTCACCCTTGCAGGCCTCTTGCGTCGTCCACTCACATGGATGCACCCGGGATAACCCGACCCGAACATCCTCCAGAATCTTCAAGGGGTCTTCGGTGCGCGGGTTATCGGATGTCGCCAGGGCAATATCCGAAAAGCGCGCGGCAACCTCACCCATGATCGGCCGTTTGCTCCGGTCCCGATCGCCGCCACAGCCAAATACGGTCATCAATCTCTGCGGTTCAAGTGATTTCAGGGCTTCCAGGACCCGTTTGAGAGCATCCCCGGTATGAGCATAATCAACCAGGATCACTGCCCCGCGATCATTCTCGATACGTTCCAGTCGACCCGGTACGGCCGGTGCCGCCGCCAGTCCCTTTTCTATGGTCTCTGCGGGCAAGTCAAGAGCGACGGCTGCGCCGATACAGCACAACAGATTCTCAATGTTGTATTCACCAAGCAGACCGGTCGTGATGTTGATCTCCCCAGCAGGAGTTGCGATCCGGCCGCAAATGCCCTCCAGAGTAGTCGACAATGTAATCGGGTGGATATCCGCGTGCGATTGCTGGCCGCAAGTCAATGCTCCCGGCACAAGTTGCACAAGCCTGGCGCCATACGGATCGTCGATATTGATGACCGCACGGCCGGCGTCCCTCTCCAGGAGTTCCCGTAACAGGCGACATTTGCTCTGGAAATAGCTCTCCATGTCCAGATGATAGTCAAGATGTTCCGGCGTCAGGTTGCTGAACACCCCGACCTGGAAATGGATGCCGTCGGCCCGGAACTGTTCAAGAGCATGGGAGGAAACCTCCAGGGCCAGCGAGCGGGCGCCAAGCTGTTTGAATTCAGCAATACGCGACAGCAGGTCCGTAGCTTCCGGCGTGGTGTGGGGAGCTGGAAGCTCAACCTCTCCGTAACGGTAATTGACGGTACCAACCACCGCCGGCGACAGTTCGGCCTGTGCCAGAACAGCCTCAAGCAGATAACTGATCGTAGTTTTTCCGTTGGTACCGGTTATTCCGACAACAGCCATATCCCGTGTCGGGTCGCCATAATAGGTTTGCGCCGCAAGGGCCATGGCCTGGCGTGCATTCGCAACGATCACCCCCGAAACACCCTTCAGCAACGGACAGGCCCGCTCGGTGAAAACCGCACTCGCACCACGCCGCATCGCGTCATCTACAAACTGGTGGCCATCATGCACCAGGCCGCCCAAAGCGAAGAAGGCGTCGCCAGGCTGCACTCGCCGTGAATCAAAGCACAGGCCGCTGATTTCAGCATCCCTGAACTCATGGAGTTTGACCACGGGACAATTATGTAATAATTCAGACAGCATCATATTGATTGCCAGTTATCCAGGGGGAGCCAGCTTCACCCAGGCCGGCGCGCCATAAGAAATCCCCGCACCGGGTGCCGGAGATTGCTCCACCACCTGCCCCTGACCACGAAAACTGATATTCAGACCCCGCTCGGCCATCACCTGCAAAACCCGCCGGTAGCTTAAACCGCGAAAGTCCGGCATGCGCGGCCCGGTCGCCTTCTCTTCTGTCAGCACCGCAGATGATGCTATCGGCATACGAGCTGAGGCTTCTGCATAAATCTCTTCCAGAGAAGGGAGACTTTCCTGGGGTGACACGGGCTGTGTCGGCGTCGCCTTCAAATATTGCAGGGCTTGCGCCGCAATCCTTGAAAAAACCGGTGCGGCAACCAACCCTCCGTAAACCTGTCCCTTGGGTTCATCTATCGTCACCAGCATCACCATGCGCGGTGCCTCAGCGGGCACAAATCCGACAAAGGAGGCGATCCTCTTGTCGGTCGAATAGCCACCGGTCACTGCATCAACCTTCTGGGCGGTCCCGGTCTTACCAGCGACCCGGAAACCAGGCACCCGTGCCTTGACAGCGGTCCCGCCGTCTTCGGTGGTCGCTTCCATCATCCTGCTGACCACTTGCGCCACGTCCTGAGCAATCACCTTGCGCACAACCCGGGGCTGGTGAATTTGCCTGACTTGGCCCTGCCTGTCAACCACTCGTTCAACGACATAGGGTTCCATCAGGTATCCGCCATTGGCGATCGCTGCGGTCGCGGAGGCCAGTTGCAACGGAGTTACGCTGACCCCCTGTCCGAATGAAATAGCAGCAAGGTCGACTTCGAACCATCGGGCCGGCTTATGCACCAAGCCGCTCTGCTCTCCCGGCAGGTCAATTCCAGTCTGTTCGCCGAAACCGAACTCCCTGATATATTTGTAAAAGCTCTCCCGCTCTAAAATCTTTCCGATCTTCGCCGAACCGATATTCGAGCTGTATTTTATGATCTCCAGCGGGGTCAACTTACTGAATGGCTTGTGATCGTGAATTGTTTTGCCGCCGACCCGGAATTTTCCACTTTCACAATCGATCTTCTGAGTCGTACTGATCACCGCCTCATTGAGGGCCGCCGCCATCAGGAAAACCTTGAAGGTCGAACCCGGCTCGAATGCATCACAGATCGTCCGATTGCGCCACTGTGAAGGTTTGTGCTGAGCAAAGGCGTTGGGATTATAGGTCGGCTGACTGGCCATGGCCAGTATTCTGCCGGTTGACGGTTCGAGCATCACCACGGTGCCAGCTTTAGCACGAGCCTTTTTGATCCCCGCAGCAAGTTCACGCTCGACGATGTACTGAAGGTTTTTGTCGAGCGTCAGGTACAGATCGTGGCCACGACTTGCCCCTTGCACTTCCGGGGCTCCAGAACCCAGGCCGCGTCCCAGGGCATCTCGCTCAGTAACAAGAAAACCGCCGCTGCCAAGCAGCGTCTGGTCGTACTTCAGCTCGACACCTTCCAACCCTTTCGGATCGAGTCCAGTAAAACCGAGCAAGTGCGCAGCGACACCGGAGTTCGGATAGTAGCGCCGATGTTCCTTGATTTTGCGAACACCGTCTATGCCAAGGCCGAGAGCCTCTGCACTTTGCTTTGGTGACACCTGGCGCTTGAGCCAAACGAAGTTCCGGTTGCCTTTCAGCTTGGTACGCACTGCTTTGGTCGACAGATCGAGGGCGCGGGCCAGGGACTTGGCCGTGCCAGCCGAATCTTTGATTTTGCGCGGCTCGGCATAGATGGAGTCGACCTCGACACTCACCGCCAGCTCGGCGCCATTGCGGTCATAAATCGTCCCACGCTGCGGCGTGAGGGGCACGATCCTCTGGTGCTGCTTTTCAGCACGTTCAGCCCACTCATTTCCTTGCAGGACCTGGAGATCAAGGGCGCGAACTCCCACCAGCATGAAGCCGAGCAGAAATAACAGCCCGACCAGGCGGATGCGGATTCGAAGTCCTTTCTCCAGCTCTTTCATCAATCGACAGTAATCACCTGTTCGGGAACCGGCAAACGAAGTCCCAGTTCATTTCTGGCAACCCGCTCTATGCGTTCGGAACTGCTCAAGGTCGCCGCTTCCAGAGTGAGCTGCGCTATTTCCTGGCGGCTTTGGCGCAGCGTTTGCTCAATACGGGAGATATCGTATTCCAGGCTGGTTACTTGCACCCGGGACCAGACAAAAAACAGCGAAACCAGGGAAAACAGCCCGATAAAACCCAAGACCGGCAGAAGCCGGGGCTTGTGCAGTGTAAATCCGTTGATCTTCGGCATAACCCTGATGGTTGTTTCTGCCATATCACACCTCCCTCACAGTTTCAGCCTCAAGCGGGCTCGGCATAAAGCATCTCTTACAATCGTTCTACAGCCCGAAGAACCGCACTTCTGGCTCGCGGATTTTCGGCAATCTCCTCTTCGGAAGCACGGACGCCCCGCCGGGTCAGCACTTTTACAGTTGCCTGCTGATCGCAACTGCACACCGGCAGACGCGGCGGGCAGATGCAATCGATCGCAGCATCCCTGAATCTGTGTTTGACGATGCGATCCTCCAGGGAATGGAAACTAATCACCACCAACCGTCCGCCCGGCTTCAAAACCTCCAATGCAGCGTCGAGACCGGCTCGAAGGCGATTCAGCTCCTGGTTGACATAGATCCTTAAGGCCTGAAAGACTCGGGTCGCCGGGTGTATCCGTTGCGGCACCCGCCCTCCCGGGACCACCCGAGAGATCAGGTCGGCAAGCTGCAGAGTCGTCGTCAAAGGTTGATCCACGCGCGTGCGCGCGATTTCCCGGGCAATGCGCCCGGCCCAGCGTTCCTCGCCGTACTCACGAAAAATTCGACGCATTGTTTCGACATCGCTTTCTGCCAGAACATCTGCCGCCGTCTGCGGGCCATCCGGGTCCATACGCATATCCAGCGGACCGTTTTCCCGGAACGAGAAGCCTCGCTCCGCTGTATCCAACTGGTAGGACGAAACACCAATATCCAGCAAGATGCCGTCAACCTGGTCGATACCAAGTTCAGTGAGGTGAGCAGACAGGTCATCAAAACTGCCCCGTCGCAGAACAGCTCTCGCACCAAACTCCGCCAAGTTCTCTCCCGCCGCCGCCAGCGCCTGCGGATCCTGATCGAGGCCAATCAGGCGACCATCGGGCCGCGTCGCCTCGAGAACCATGCGAGCATGGCCGCCGCCGCCAAGGGTCCCGTCCAGATAGACACCACCTGCCCTTGGATCAAGGTAAGTCATTACCTCCCCAGGCAGGACCGGCACATGTGAGAAAACACCCCCGGCCAAAAGTCAAAGTCCCAGGTCGAAACGCTTCTGGCGATTCTCTTCCACGCGCTTCTGGGCTTCAGCCTGCGTCTCGAGGTACTTGATCTTGTTCCATATATGAATTTTGCTGTCACCGCCGACTACGACAACGTCACGCATTCCATCCGTATCCATTTGACAAAATTCGCGCAGGGCCTGAGGCAGTTGGATGCGGCCCTGCTTGTCGAATGTGCAATGTGTCGCGGGGGTTACCGTGGTAAGGTAGAGATCTTCCCGAAACTGATCGTTGGGAAGCTGGTCGAATTTTTCGAGGAACTTCTCCCACGCGGAAACGGGATAGGCCGCGATTCCGCTTCGATCCTGAGTCACGACCAGGGCATCATCACCAAAGGCCTCCTTAAGCACCTCTCGGAACCTGGCCGGAATGCTGGCCCGCCCTTTGGCATCGATGGAATTGTAATAGATACCCTGAAAATTCATTTGGCCCTCTTTGGCCCAAAATTACACAATTCACCACCTTCTGGGCAAAATATAGCCGCGAGAGGGGGTCTTGTCAAGAATAATTTCATTTTTTTAAGGGGTTAGAGCGTTTTGGTGTACTACTTGAGGAGCTCTGATGGAGAAGAATCCAGGGCGATGATGACCTCTCCGACAGACACCCACAGGAACAAAACTCTATTTTTCAATGAGATAAGAGGAAAGCTTGAAGGATCACCTTAAACTATTTCAGGGGAGAAGTCCTGCAAACTTTATCAGGCAGCAGACAAGAGCCTGCTGTTTGTGCCCATGAGAGGTTATTCGTTAGCAGCTCCAACGGTCCAACAAGGGCTTGGCTCCCCTGCCGCCCCGGCCGGACATACACCAGGCTCAATCCACCTCTTCGTTTCCAAGAGGTTCTGACAACTGCAACTCGATCTCTTCAACCCGATGATCATCCATACGCCGCACCTTAAACTTGACACCATCGGCCTCGCAGCGATCACCCTCTTTCGGGATGCGCCCCAGAAGATGCAGCAAGAAGCCGGCCAGGGTATTGACATGTTCCTCGGAGAGATTCAGTCTGAAACGCCGGTTGATGTCGCGTAGCGGAGTACTGCCGTCCACCAGGAAGCGGCCCGGATCAAGAGGACGGATCAGGACGTCTTCGTCGTCGTACTCGTCCTGAATCTCGCCGACGATCTCTTCAACAATATCCTCCAGAGTCACGATCCCTTCGACACCGCCGTATTCATCAACCACCACAGCCAGGTGAATCTGTTTGCGGCGAAACGCCTGCATCAGTGTTTCAACCGGTTTGGCCTCGGGCACAAAATAAGGGGCGCGCGCCACCGCCCGCATCGAAAAGTTTTCCGGCTGCTCGACAAAATTCAGGATCTCCTTGATGTGGATGGTGCCGACGATCCGGTCGAGGTCGCTTTCATACACCGGGAAACGAGAGTGACGCGCCTGACCAGCAATCCCGATCAATTCACTGAATGGCGTATCGACTTCGATGCCGACCACCTCGGTACGCGGCACCATGACGTCGCGCACCCTGATTTCGGACAGATCGAAAACGCCGTGCAGCATGCGCCGCTTGTCCTTGGCAACTACCCCGGCGTGCTCACCAAACTTGATCATAGTCCGGATTTCATCCTCGGAGATCAGGGGTCTGGAGTCCTCCTCACCTTTGAGCAAACGGGTCAACAGACCGGAAATTCGGGTGACAACCCAGTTGACCGGCGTGAGCAACCACATCACCAGGCGGATTGGGTACAGGATGCGGAAAGACAACCTTTCCGGATATTTCGCCGCATAGGTTTTAGGACAAACTTCGGCGAAAATCAGCAACAGAGGCGTCAGGATCAGGATGGTCATGAATTCGCCGCGACTGCCGAACAGGTCGATGAGCAGGGTCGTGGCGAATACTGAGACAGCAATATTGACCAGGTTATTGCCGACCAGAATGGTGCTGAGCAGGTTTTCAGGGTTTTCGAGCAGGGCGTCGAGTTTGCGCGCACCGGGATGTTCCTTGTCGGCGAGATACTTGACCCGCAAGCGATCCATCGACATCAGCGCGGTTTCCGAGCTGGAGAAAAATGCGGAAAGCACGAACAGGACACCGAGACCGATCAGGTGAAGCCATTGGTCATTGGTCATCAGGAGTGAAATACCTCGCAATCAAGAGAAGTCGGTCCCACGCAAGCAACCGGAATGATGGAATTCTACCTGACCTTCGCGACAAACACAATCCGGTTTCGTGTCAGTTGCCGCTGCGACGGCCGTGTGCTATAAACGGGGCGTCACCATTCGCCGACCAGAGGACAATCAGGATGGCTTTTTCTGCCAAGCAGCGCCACGCCGAACTGTGCGCCGAGCTGCATCACCACAATCACCTTTACCACGTTCTTAATCGCCCGGAAATCAGCGATACCGAGTACGATCGTCTGTTCCGGGAACTGCTGGACCTGGAAAAGGAAGACCCGCAACTGGCCACGGCCGACTCGCCGAGCCGCAGGGTCGGCGCCACCCCGCTGACCAAGTTTCCCCAGTACCAGCACGCCTTGCCGATGCTTTCCCTGGAAAATGCTTTCAACGAAGAGGAACTGCGCGAATTCGACGCCCGCGTCAGGCGTTTTCTGGCGACTGACAAACAGATTGACTACGTCTGCGAAATGAAACTGGACGGCGTCGCTGTGGAACTGGTCTATCGAAACGGCCGGTTCGAGACCGGCTCGACCCGCGGCAACGGCCTGGTTGGCGAACAGATCACCGAGAACCTGCGCACCCTGCCTTCGGTGCCGCTGGTTCTGCAGGCACCATACCCGAACCTGCTTGATGTACGCGGTGAGGTGTACATGGATATTGCCGACTTTCGGAAACTGAATCGCGACCGCGAGGAAGAAGGCTTGCCGGTCTTCGCCAACCCGCGCAATGCCACAGCCGGCAGCCTGCGGCAGTTGGATTCCCGAGTTACCGCGCAACGTCCTCTGAAGATTTTCTGTTATGGCCTCGGTCGTATAGATGGGGCACAATTGACCGCTCACACCGAAGCACTGGAGGAGTTGCAGGACTGGGGGCTGCGCGTCAACCTTGCGGAAACCCATATGGCGAAGGGAATTGAGGAAGTCCTTACCTATTTCGAAGAAGTCTCCTCACAACGCGAGACCCTGCCCTTTGAAATCGACGGGGTCGTGGTCAAGGTCGACAGCCTGGCCCTGCAGCGCGAGCTCGGCGAAAAGACCCGCACGCCGCGTTGGGCGATCGCCTGCAAGTTTGCCCCACGTCAGGCTGAGACGGTCGTCGAGGATATCCAGTTGCAGGTCGGCCGCACCGGCGCGATCACCCCGGTCGCCCATCTGCGTCCGGTGGAGGTCTCCGGCGTGATGGTCTCCCGGGCCAGCCTGCACAACTGGGATGAAATCGAGCGGCTTGGCATCCGTATCGGCGACCGGGTGGTCGTTGAACGTGCCGGTGACGTGATCCCCGATGTGGTCAAGGTTTTGGTCGACGCGCGCGACGGCACCGAGATTGAAGTAACTGCCCCGACCCTCTGCCCGGAATGCAGTTCACCGGTGAGGCGTCTTGAAGGTGAAGTGGTGCCGCGCTGCCAGGGGATGTCATGTCCGGCGCGCCGCAAGGAGGCGATCAAGCACTTTGCCTCAAAGGCCGCTATGGATATTGACGGGCTCGGCGACCGCTATATCAACCAGCTACTGCGCCTCGACCTGGTTGAAGACATCGCGGACCTGTACACCCTTGACCAGCAGGACCTCGACCGCTTTGAACGGATGGGCGACCGTCTTGCCGAGAAGCTGTTGCAGGCGATCGCCGACAGCTGCCACCGTCCCCTGCCACGCTTCCTCTACGCGCTCGGTATCCGGCATGTCGGCGTCCACCTGGCTAAGGTTCTGGCCCGGCAGTTCGGCTCACTTGAAGAACTGGCACGGGCCGGGCGCGAGGAGCTGCTTGCAATTCACGAAATAGGCTCCCAGGTTGCAGACAGTGTAATCAGCTTCTTTGCGGCGCCGCACAACCGGGAGACCCTCGATAAATTGCACGCAGCCGGTGTTGTTCCGCAGCAGCAGGCGCGCCTGGCGGGTGGACCGCTGTCAGGCCAAACCTTCGTGTTTACCGGGGCACTGGGTCTGTTCAACCGCAAACAGGCCCAGGAGATGGTGGAGCAATTGGGAGGGCGGGCCGCCGGTTCTGTCAGCAAGAAAACCGACTACCTGGTCGCCGGCAGCAACGCCGGCAGCAAGCGGGACAAAGCTGAAACCCTGGGCATTTCTATTTTGAGTGAAGCAGAGTTCCTGCAGATGGTGGAGAAGATGAAACCGTCATGAAAGTTCGTGCCAACGCAAAAATCCAGGGACTGGTCCAGGGCGTCTTTTATCGCCAGTCAACCCAGGAGACAGCGCTGTGCCTGGGGCTCACCGGATGGGTACGCAACCTACCTGACGGCAGTGTGGAAGCCGTTGTCGAGGGGCCATCCGCAGCCGTCCATGAACTGCTCGAGTGGTGCCAGCAGGGTCCTCCAGCAGCAGAGGTGACATCGGTGAACGTTGACTGGAGCGATGCGACGGGCGAATTCACACACTTCACGACCCGCTGAAGACAGCCTCTTCCTTAAACAACTCAAAGTTTATATAACTAGGGGCACTTCAATTGAAGTGCCCCTCCGCTTTCTATCTATCATTTCAAACCCTACAGAGGATTTTTCAAAT
>DAOVNV010000153.1 GCA_030630015.1 Desulfuromonadales bacterium
CACCGGTCGATCTTGTGTGTAGTAAAGCTCTCCCAAACGGAAAAAAGACTGGACATAACCGGGGTTGATTTCGGCAGCACGTTTGTAGGCACGCTCGGCCGCAGGGTAATTATTCATCTGGAAATTGGCAAATCCCAGGCCTGTCCAGGCAACTTCGGGGATCAAGAAAAGCAGGTTCTCAGCGGCCGTCTGAAAAGATGCGGCGGAATCTTCGTAACGCTCCATGGAAAGATACAGTGCACCAAGGTTATTATGGTATTCGGGCTCTCCGCCGCTGAGTTTCAGTGCCTTCAGGTAATGTTTTTCGGCGAGATCGTATGCACGTTTACTCATGTATGCCTGGGCGAGCCCCGAATGAATCTCTATTCTCTGATCATCGAGTTTTTCCGCGATGAGAAATTCCTGGAGAGCCATGGTAGGACGGCCTTCTTCGAGATAGGAGGACCCCATCAGGTAGTGGTAATCAGCATTTTTCGTGGGTGACTTACCCGCCGGAACGCACGCAGAAAGGAGAGCGCCAAACAGACACATGGAAATCAGGAGAAACCGTTTCATGAGGAAACCACTTTCATTAAAGGGAGACCAGGATACGTCCAAGGTTCTCACTGAGTTTCTTACGCCTGGTTTTGATCTCATCTGGCGTCGGCCGCTTTTTCCTGGGAGCAAGGCCAGGTCTTTTGGCACGAAGGCCCTCGACTGCAGCCAGCAATTCATCCACGTCTTCCGTTGCTTCAACGGCCTGAACAGCGGGAACATCTTTTGGTTCGACTGTGACCTGCGCAACCTCAGACCGACGAACAGTTTTCCTGGATGCGGAAGCCTTCACTCCAGGCGACAAAACCTTCTCAGGCGCATCGACTTTTGCAGCGACCTTTCTGGGAACAACCTTCTTTTCAGTACGCTGCGAAACGACCGTATCCGAGGCCACTGGCACCTTGACCGGCTGTCCCCCTTCGGGCGTCATGCCTTTACGAAGCGGGAGGGATTCCCAGAGTATCTCCCGGTCGGACTCGTCCATCAATTCGATATCCATATCCGAGAGCAAAAAACCCATTGATTCTACAAAATTCAGGCCCTGATCAAGTATCCCGGCAGCCTTTTGAGAACTGACCTCACGAGGATCGCTGCAGTAGAAAGCCAGTTGGCTGCTCATGTGGAGATGAAAAACCGCAATCGTGGCAACCAGTTTCCCCACCTGGTACTGACAAAGATAAGCACTTGCCTCCTGCGAAGGGAGACCAGGCAGCGCCAACTGGACATCTCGCATGGAGCGAAAGAATTTCAGGGTTTCCGCCGCACCAACATCCAGTTTTCTGATCGTTTCATCCCATTGAAACATGCACACCTCCTGATCTCAATCGAGCCCTTCAAAATCTGTCAGGGCTTGAAACCTGCGGAATCTCTCTTCAATGTCATCCCAGGTCAAATGACGCAAACGATCAAGACTGAAATCCTCAACGGTAAAGGATGCCATGACGCTCCCGAAGACCGTTGCCTTGCGAATTGCCGCATCACTCAGATTATTGGTTGCCGCAAGATAGCCCACAAATCCGCCGGCAAAAGTATCACCCGCGCCGGTCGGATCGAACACCTCTTCCAGGGGGTAGGCTGGGGCAGAAAATACGCTATGCTCGCCAAACACGAGGACCCCGTATTCGCCGCGCTTGACGACAAGGGTTTTCGGACCAAACTTGAGGATGGAGCGGGCCGCCTTGATCAGGTTGGGCTCGTTGGCAAGTTGACGAACTTCTGCTTCATTGATGACCAGAATATCGACATGGCCCAGAGTGTCCACCAGGGCATCCCGTTTGCCTTCGATCCAGAAGTTCATCGTATCACAGGCAACCAGGCGCGGCCGCTGAACCTGCTTCAAAACCTCCAACTGGAGATGCGGATCGATATTTGCCAGAAAAACGAAGGGGCTGTCCCGGTATATCTCCGGAATCTCCGGATGGAACGACTCAAAAACATTCAGGTGAGTCTCCAGGGTATGTGCCTCGTTAAGATCATAACCGTATTCCCCTTTCCATCGGAAAGTCTTGCCGGCCCGGGTCTGCAGACCGGACAGGTCAATATTGCGCTCATTCAGGAAAGACTTGTGTTCCGCAGGAAAATCATCACCGACTACGGCAACAAGTCTCACTGCGGAGAAAAAACTTGCCGCTGTTGAGAAATAAGTTGCTGAGCCGCCGAGCACATCATCTCTCTTGCCAAAAGGAGTTTCGACGGAATCAAATGCGACCGAACCGATGACCAGAATGTCCATTAAAACCTTATCCTGTCAAGAATATTGAAGTTTTGCTATTTAAGCAGATAAAACCGCTTTATGCAAGATAACGTCCGATCAAAAGATCCAGGTTTTCTCTGGTCTTTTCGGGGATAAGTCCAGCATCCGTCATAATTGCGAACTGCAGGGCATTGCCGCAACCACAGGGGCGCTGTCCGGCCAGACGTCCTACGGCCTGCTTGATAATATTTTTTGCCATGGCGACATTCTGCTTGATAACCGCAAGAACCGCATCGACAGACACATCATCATGTCCATCGTGCCAGCAGTCATAATCGGTCGCAAGAGCGATAGTCGCGTAGCAGATTTCGGCTTCACGGGCAAGCCGGGCCTCTGGCAGATTGGTCATCCCGATGATATCGACACCCCAACTGCGGTAAATCATCGATTCTGCCCGGGTCGAGAAGTTCGGACCCTCGATGCACACGTAGGTCCCTCCCTGGTGTACCGTTGCACCCACATCACGGGCTGCTTCACCCAGGATCTGCGAAAGGTCATTACAGACCGGATCGGCAAACTGTACATGGGCCACCACACCGTTGCCGAAAAAGGTTGAAGGTCGCTTGCCCTGAGTCCGGTCAAAGAACTGATCGGGGATTACGATATGACCTGGCACGATCTCCTCTTTCATGCTGCCGACAGCCGAAACTGAGATAATACGCTCGACACCGAGCTTCTTCATGCCGTAAATATTGGCACGATACGGTACTTCGGAAGGAAGCAGGCGGTGGCCGCGCCCATGCCGGGGCAGGAATACCATGCGCACATCATCCAGTACACCTGTCACATAAGCGTCGCTTGGTTCACCAAAGGGGGTCTCGAGCCGCACTTCCTCGATACAGGTCAATCCCTCGATATCGTAAAGACCGCTTCCCCCAATCACTCCAACTACCGGTTGCTCCATAAAATTTCCTCCTTAATGAACTTAAAGCTTTACGGCTTTTTCTCATTGCTCATCGCTCCGCACTCAGCACTAGATTTTCCTTTCAACTGCCCACAAGCAGCTGAAATATCCTGCCCTTTACTGGCCCTGCGAATTGCAACGATATTGCGGTCCAGCAAATAAGACTGAAATGCGGAAATGGCTTCTTCCGACGGCGTTTTGAAAGTCGATCCGGCATGTTCGTTAAAGGCGATCAGGTTTACCTTTCCCTTGATGCCGTGCAGCAGGCGGACCAGTCTTTTGGCATCGGCGAGACTGTCGTTCACACCGCTGATCAAAATATATTCAAACGTAATGCGCTGCCTGGAATGCAGCGGGTATTCACGGCATGCGGCCATCAGCTCAGATAGCGGATAACGCCGGTTGATCGGCATCAGTTCGTTGCGTACGGCGTCGGTCGTTGCATTCAGGGAAACGGCCAGGCCAACCTTGATGCGCCGACCCAGTTCCCGGATTTCCGGGACCAACCCGCAGGTCGAAAGAGTCACTTTCCTGCTCCCGTAGCCAAAACCGTTATCATCAAACAGAATTTCCAGCGCAGTGATCACATTGTCAAGGTTGTGCAGCGGCTCGCCCATACCCATCATGACGATGTTGTCGACATCATGCTCGCGACGCACGGCACACACCTGGTTGACAATTTCACTAACGTCCAGGTTGCGCTGCAAGCCGAAGGTTCCAGTCAGGCAAAAAGCACATTGCATGGCGCAACCGGCCTGGGTCGAAATGCACAACGTGCTGCGCCCACCTTCCATCGGGATCAGGACCGTCTCGACACTTTGTCCATCGACAAGCCGGAACAGGAACTTTTTCGTTCCATCCTTACTTTCCTCGACCGCTTCAGTGTGCAAATTGGAAATAAACGCCCGAACTGACAACTCACTCCGAAACGTCTTGGACAGATCGGTCATGTCTGCAAAATCAGTCACGCCGCGCTGGTAAATCCAGCGCATGATCTGACCGGCTCGAAAGCGCTCCTTGCCCAAGCCTTCGAGGAAGGCGGTGAGCTGTTTATAATCAAGGTTTTTCAGGTCGGTAAGCTTTTGTTGACTCATTATCAATAACCGGTAGAAATGGTTTAACCACTTAGAACAATAGAGCATCGAATTGTAACCGAGCGCCCCTCGTGGATACAAGCATCAAGCACATCATTATAAAAAGGGTCTGCGGATACTAGAAAACCCGGAGTTTCCTCCGGGTTTCTAAAACGGGTGAAGCGACACCTTCATCCCTGACTTCTGGATTCTGTTCTTTACAGCAGTTCCAGACCCGAGAAGAAATAAGGGATTTCAAAGGCGGACGTCTCGGGAGCATCGGAACCGTGTGTAGCGTTCTCACCGATATTCGAACCAAACTCTTTGCGCAGGGTTCCCTCGACCGCTTCCGCGGGGTTGGTTGCGCCCATCAGGTCGCGCCATTTCAAGATGGCGCCGTCCGCTTCCAGCACCATGACGACGCAGGGGCCGCTGCTCATAAAGTTGGTCAGTTCACCGAAAAAGGGACGTTCCTTGTGCACGTAATAAAAACCCTCAGCTTCAATTTTGCTCATGTAGATTTTCTTCAGCCCGGCAACCTTGAAACCTTCAGAGTAAATGCGCGCAAGAATTTTTCCAGCGTTGCCTGCAGCAAAGGCATCAGGCTTGATAATTGCGAATGTGCGTTCCATGACTATCCTCCATGTATAAATGTGTGGTTCGGAAAACAGGAGCTTTTATCATTCCGGCCATCAAAAGTCAAGCGTATGGCCCACGACGGGAAGGGATCGACATAAAAATCTACCCCAGGCGAACCTGAGCTCTAGTATCCCGTGAAAAAAGTCCATAGCAGAATCTAGAAGGATAATTCTGGTTGAGAACGAAGTTGTTTCGAGAAGATGGCCAGACTTGACCATGGTTTCTGAAGTATCTGCACTACTGAATACAAAGCAGACTTGCAGATATCTAATGTTGAGTTATACGCCGTTCGGGACCATGGTATGCATGACAGCTGTATCCAGCCTTGCAGTTGACCCTGACCGGATCGACCCCGACCGTTACCCATCCGCTGGATCGTTTGAATTTCACAACGCGGTTGCTGTTCAGGAGAACATCGAGGGCACGTGGGGGAAAGTGATGGTAAGTACCGTCCCTGAGGATTACGTCAATGTGCATATGCCGTGTTACATTCAGGGTTGTTTGCCGCATATCGCTCACCTCCCCGTTAGAAATTCTTTACAATTTAACACGTTACAGCATCATCGGCAAGTAAAAAGAATGCCTGTTTTTGCTCCGGGGGATAAGTTCATAGCAGAATTTTGAAGCAAGATTTGGGATAAAATCAATGTTATTTCAGGCAGATATCTTAGTCAGACCCCGAGGAGGCACCCCGAAGTGGCCACGGTTGTTGGTAAGTTTGGCGGCACAAAGGGGCACCCTCTTTAAGAGGCTGCCCCTTTGTAAGCATTATCCTGCAAGTTATAAGTCTTAATATCTGGCGTCAGCGTACTCAACCCATCCACCCGCCTCGACAAGCGCCTTGTCAAAGGGACTGATCTCGAAGTTGAAAGAAACTTCACCAGACGAACCGCGCGCAACAATAACCTGCTCCTGCAGCTGAACGTCAATCTCCATCCCCCCACCTGACGCCTGCTCCATCGCTATCAGTTGATCGATGTCGGCCTTGGGCAACTCAATCGCCAACATGCCGCAGTTGAACATGTTCTGGCGGAAGATGCGTGCGTA
>DAOVNV010000037.1 GCA_030630015.1 Desulfuromonadales bacterium
AAGCCCGGCGACGGTGGCCTGCTGATGGCCGCCAAGGTGGCCGAGCACATTCAGGCCATCCGCGGCGTACCCCGCACCGACCTGCTGTCGCCGCCCAACCACCAGGGCCTCTACTCCATCGAGGAGAGCGTGCAGAAGATGTTCCTCTCCTTCAACGCCGCGTTCAAGTTTCGTGTGCCGGTGGCGATCAAGGTTGCAGCGTCTGCTACCAGCGTTTCGGTGTTCAACAACCTGGTGCGCGACCCCTACAATATTGTCGGCGGTTTTTTCCTGGACGGCATCGACGGTGGCACCGGGGCAGCCCACGAGGTTTCCCTCGACCATACCGGTCATCCGATCGTGTCGAAACTGCGTGACTGCTACATGGCTGCGGTCGCCCAGGGCCGGCAGGGTCAGATTCCGCTTTGGGCTGCCGGAGGTCTCGGCAAGACTGGCGACTTGGCGGCTGATGCTTTCAAGATGATCTCCCTGGGCGCCAATGGTGTGTTCACCGGCAAGCTGATCCTGCAGATGGCCGGCTGTGTCGGCAACGACATGGGGCGCTGCAATGCCTGCAATACCGGCAAGTGCCCAGTTGGCATCACGACCCAGGAGCCGCAACTGGTGCATCGCCTGGATGTCGACAAGGTTGCCCAGAATATCGTCAACTACTACCTGGCGATGGATACTGAATTCAGGAAGTTGATGGCGCCGATCGGCAACTCCTCGCTGCCGGTTGGACGTTCGGACGCGCTGATCGCCACTGATCGGGCTGTCGCCGACAGGCTGCAGATTCAGTACGTATGTTAAATTCAGGCACGAGGAACGCGGCACGAGGCACGAGGAAAGCTTTAAAGGTTTTCGCGTCCCGCGCCCCGCGCCCCGTTTTTTGAGGTTTTAAATATGTCCGCTAAAATTTCAGCATTTGACCAGAACAATCAGCGCATCTCCACGCAGCAGCTTCTGCAGCAGATTTATGCTGAACTGGAGAAGGGAGAGACCTCCTTCGAGGTGCTTTCGTCGGGTCATCACGACATCGGCGGTCCGCTCTGGACCGAGGATGGTTCTCCGCTGTATTTCGAGGTCCGTAACCCCGGGCAGCGAATCGGCTCTTTCGGTCTGGAAGGGACTGAAATCCTGGTGCATGGTTCGGCGCCGGCGGATGCCGGTTGGCTGAATGCCGGAGCCACCCTGACAATCCTCGGTGACGGTGGCGACACCACGGCGCACTGTTCCGCCAGCGGCAAGATCTACGTAGCCGGCCGGGTCGGCACCCGTTCCGGATCCCTGATGAAGCATGACCCGGCCTATGATGCGCCGCAGTTCTGGGTCCTGAAGAATACCGGCTCTTTCCCCTTCGAGTTCATGGGCGGCGGCATCGGCGTGGTCTGCGGCTACGACAGTGATGGGTTTGAATCAGTACTCGGTGATCGCGCCTGTGTCGGTATGGTCGGTGGAACCATCTATGTGCGCGGGCCGGTCAACAACCTGTCCGAAGAGGTCTGGTTGCTCGATCTGGACGATGCCGATCAGCAGTTTTTGACTGAAAACATGCCGGTTTTCCTAGGCAAGATCAAACGTCCCAAGCTGCTGAAGGACCTCACTGATTTCTCGCAATGGAAGAAGATTCTTGCCAAGACCTACGAGGAGCGCAATATCCATTCACGCATCACCATGCGGGAATTCCGCCTCAACAACTGGGTTGCGGATGGCGGCATCTTCGGTGGTTTGGTGCAGGATGATTACGGTCAAGTGGCCGGCCTGGTTAATACCGGCGAGGATCGTCTGCAGATTCCCCACTGGCAGGACAAGCGCTTTGGTGCTCCCTGCCAGGTAGCCTGCCCTTCCAATATCCCGACCCAGGACCGTATCAACCTGCTGCGCCAAGGTAAGTACGAGGAAGCCCTGCAACTGGTTCTCAAGTACTCGCCGTTCCCGGCCAGCGTCTGCGGCGAAGTCTGTCCGAACCCCTGCATGGACGCCTGCAGCCGGCGTTACGTCGATAAACCGGTGACCATGAAGGAACTGGGACGCCTGTCGCGCGATGTGCCGGCTCCCGAACTGCAGCCCGCCAGCGGCAAGCATATTGCGGTGATCGGCGGCGGCCCCGGCGGCTTGTCAGCCGCCTGGCAGCTGCGTCTGCTTGGTCACCAGGTTACGGTTTATGAAGCTGACACGGAAGTTGGCGGCAAACTGCGCCAGGTCATCCCGACAGAACGTCTGCCGGAGGATTCGCTCAATTCCGAAATCAAGCGCATCAAGGATATCGGTATCGAGATCAAGGCCGGTACCAAGGTTGACACGGCGCTGTTTGAAACGCTTCGCAAGGAGAGTGATGCTGTGGTTATCGCTTCCGGTGCTCACAATGCGGTGGTGATCCCCTTCCCCGGCCATGAACGGCTGGTCAAGGGCCTGGATTTCCTCAAGGAGGTCAACGCCGGCAAGCAGCCGAAAGTAGGGAAACGGGTTGTGGTGCTCGGTGCCGGCAATGCCGGCATGGATACCTGTCTCGGTGCCTATGCCATGGGGGCCGAAAAAGTGATCGCCATCGATATTCAGCGTCCGGCGGCCTTCAAACACGAGATCGATCATGTCAAAGCCCTCGGTGGCGAGGTTCGTTGGCCGGTGTTTACCGATAAGATCACTGCAGAGGGCCTGTGGACCAAGGAGGGCGAACTGATCGAGGCCGACATGGTTATTATTGCGATCGGTGAACGGCCCGACCTGTCCTACGTGCCGCGCGAATGGTTGACCGATCGCGGCATGATGGATGTTGACGCCTGCGGCCAGGTGGCCAAGGCGCCGGGTGTGTTTGCCATCGGCGACACCACTGAGCCCGGCCTGCTGACACATGCTATCGGTGCTGGCCAGGAAGCTGCCTTGCAGATCGATGACCTGCTGGCTGGTAAGGAACTCGTACCGATCGTCAAGCCCGAAATGATCAACCAAAGTTGCCTGTCCAAGGAACTGTTCAAGCCGCGCAACCGCGGCAAGTTCTGCATCACTGACGCCAAGGATGAAACAATCCGTTGTATCTCCTGCGGCACCTGCCGTGATTGCACCATGTGTCTGGAGGCCTGCCCGGAAGGTGCGATCCGCCGAGTCGAAGAAGAAGATGGAACTTTCGAGTATCTCTCAGACGACCACGATTGCATCGGCTGCGGCGTGTGTGCCGGAATCTGCCCCTGCGGGGTCTGGGCGATGGAACTCAAGGTGTAGGCGTTCGAGCTGTAAGCTGTAAGCTTGAAGCTATAAGCTATAAGCTAGAAGCAGTAAGCCGGGGACAGTCCCGTGGAAAACCGGGACAGTCCCCTCAAAGATTACTTATAGTCAAAGTTGTATTCGAAGGTGCGTTTCTGCCCGTCGTCCAGTTTAGAACCGACGATGAAGACATAGGCTCCTTTCTCGGGCAGGATGACGTCCGCACCGAAATGTCCCTGCATGCCCATCAGTTTGACCGGATTGCCAGTCTTGCCGTCCGGACCCTTGATTTTTACCGCCACAGTTCCGGTTTCGATCGGATCCCCGCTCTTGTCATCATGCAGCATCAGCATGAAGTGGTGCGAGATATCCATACCCATTTTGGCCATGGCTGCGCTGACATCCTTGATGTGGGCCATACCGGTAACACCGTCGACGCTGGTGTTTTTCAGCATCAGCATCTTGCCGTCTGCGCTCATGCCGTCATGACCGGCAGCCATGTTATGGCCCTGGTGGGCCTCTTGTACGTGGTTGTCATGCCCGGCGCTCATGTCGTGCCCCTTGTGGTTGTTTTGATCATGATGCATGGCCAGGGCCAGCGAGCCGTTGAAAACCAGCATTGCTGCCAGAAAAAACATCCATACGAAGTGTTTCATGTTGTGCTCCTTTCGGTGGCCAATTCCTTGTGGCCTGTTATGTTGGATGGTTCACTATCCAGTTCATTCGTTGCTGTCGGTTGATCCGTTTTGTCCAGGCAGCGTCCGCGCCAGAGGAAGAAGATCACCGGGTAGACCAGCAGTTCCATCACGCCGGACGTGACCACGCCACCCACCATCGGGGCGGCAATGCGCTTCATGACATCGGCCCCGGCGCCGTGGCTCCACATGATGGGCAACAGGCCGGCAATGATGACGGCAATGGTCATGACTTTGGGGCGGATCCTTTTGACTGCACCATGGTGTATAGCCTGCACCAGATCACCGCGGGTCAGCATCCGACCGTGCTGGGCCCACTTGTTGTAGGCAAGATCAAGGTAAAGCAGCATGACCACGCCTGTCTCGGCATCCAGTCCGGCCAGGGCGATCACGCCGACCCAGACCGCGACCGAGGTGTTGTAGCCCAGCCAGTAGATCAGCCAGAAGGCGCCGACCAGGGAGAAGGGTACGGCGAGCAGAACGATGCCGGTTTTGACGAAAGATTTTGTGTTCAAATAGATGATCACGACGATACTCATCAGCGTGAGCGGAATGATCAGCATGAACCGCTTGCGCGCCGATTCCATGTATTCATACTGGCCGCTCCAGACGATGCTGTAGCCTGTCGGGATGTCGATATTTTCAGCGACAGCGGCACGGGCCTGTTTAACGTAGGTGCCGATATCGATGCCCTTGATGTCCACATAGACCCAGGCCGTCTGCCGGGAATTTTCACTTTTGATACTGGGCGGACCCTTGCTGAAACTGATCTTGGCCACCTGGGAGACCGGAATATGCTTGCCGTTCGGCAGAGGCACCAGAACGCGGCCCAGGGCATCGAGGTTGTTGCGATAATCGCGCATGTAGCGGATGTTGATCGGGTAGCGCTCCAGGCCTTCGACTGTCTGACTGATGTTCATGCCGCCGATGGCCGACTGGATCACATCCTGCACGTCGCCCACGGTGAGGCCGTAGCGGGCGATCTCGGCGCGATCGACCTTGAAATCAAGGTAATTGCCGCCGGTCACCCGTTCGCAAAAGGCGCTCAGAGTCCCAGGCAAGGTGCGGACCAGGGCTTCGATCTGTTCGCCGATCTCGCTGAGGACATTCAGGTCGTCACCCATCACTTTGATGCCGACCGGGGTTTTGATCCCGGTGGAGAGCATGTCGATGCGGGTTTTGATCGGCATAGTCCAGGCATTGGTCAGCCCCGGGAACTGGATCGCGCTGTTGAGTTCGGTGATCAACTGGTCAGGCGAGATGGTTTTTTCTTCCGGCAGGACCTTCCGCAACAGGCGTTTGGACCATTCCTGGGATTCCGGCCAGTCAGAGTAGAAGCGTTTGACGTGAGCTTTGCGCCACTCCTTTTCCGGTTTCAGCATGATAGTAGTCTCGAGCATGGAGAGGGGGGCCGGGTCAGTGGCCGTCTCGGCGCGGCCAGCTTTACCGAAGACCCGCTCGACTTCCGGGAAACTGGCGATGATCCGGTCGGTCTGCTGCAGTAGTTCCCGCGCCTTGGTGATCGATATGCCGGGCAGGGTGGTTGGCATGTAGAGCAGATCCCCTTCGTTGAGGGGCGGCATGAACTCGGACCCCATCTTGTACAAAGGCCAGGAGGCGGACAGGATCAGGAGCAGGGCGGCCAGTAGTGTGGTCTTGCGCCAGCGCAGCACCAGGTCGACCAGAGGGCGATAGTTGCGGATTAGAATGCGGTTGATCGGATTGGCGTGCTCCGGTCGGATGCGGCCGCGCACGAACCAGCCCATCAGGACCGGGACCAGGGTGATCGAAAGCAGGGCCGCTGCGGCCATCGAATAAGTTTTCGTATAGGCCAGCGGCTTGAACAGGCGTCCAGACTGCTCCTGCAGGGCGAAGACCGGCACGAAGGAAATGGTAATCACCAGCAGTGAATAGAACAGGGTCGGGCCGACTTCGCATGCGGCAGCGCGGATGATGTCCCAGTGCGGCTTTTTGCCGCGGTCCCGTTCGATATGTTTGTGGGCATTTTCGATCATGATGATCGCCGCATCGATCATTGCGCCGATCGCGATCGCAATACCGCCGAGACTCATGATGTTGGCATTAATCCCTTGGGCGGCCATGATCACGAAAGCCATCAGAATAGCCACCGGCAGGGTCAGGATGGCCACCAGCGAACTGGGCAGGTGGAACAGGAAGAGCGCGGTGACGATGGCCACCACCAGACTCTCCTCGAACAATTTTTCACGGAGCGTGGACACGGCGCGCTGGATCAGTCCTGATCGGTCATAGACCGGGATGATGCTCACGCCTTCCGGCAGGCCAACCTGCAGTTCGGTCAGCTTGGTTTTGACATTTTCGATGGTCTGCAAAGCGTTCTCGCCGAACCGCATGACGATGATCCCGCCGGCCGCTTCGCCGCGACCGTCCAGTTCGGCCAGTCCGCGCCGCAGTTCGGGCCCGATGGAAACCCGCCCGATGTCACGCAGCAGAATAGGCGTGCCGCGGCCGTCTGTGCCGACCACCACTTGTTCCAGATCGGCGGTGGACTGGATGTAACCGAGACCGCGCACCATGAATTCAGTTTCAGCCAGTTCGACCAGGCGTCCGCCGACATCACTGTTGCTGCGCTGGATGGCGCGTTTGATGGTCGAGATCGGCAGGTGATAGGCGAGCAGGCGGTCCGGGTCGATCTCCACCTGGTACTGCTTGACGAAACCACCGATGCTGGCGACTTCGGAAACGCCGTCGACGGCCGTCAGTTCATACTTGAGGTACCAGTCCTGGATCGAACGCAGTTGCTGCAGATCATGACGATCGCTTTCGAGCACATACTCGTAGATCCAGCCGACCCCGGTTGCATCCGGACCGAGGCTCGGCGAAACGCCGGCAGGAAGATTGCGCGAGGCGTAATTGAGATACTCGAGAACCCTGGAACGCGCCCAGTAAAGGTCAGTGCCTTCTTCGAAAATAATGTATATAAACGACATGCCGAAGAAGGAATAGCCCCTGACCACCTTGGCGTGGGGTACGGCCAGCATCTGGGTGGTCAGCGGGTAGGTCACCTGATCTTCGACCACCTGCGGCGCCTGTCCCGGATAATCGGTGAAAATGATGACCTGCACGTCGGAGAGGTCCGGGATGGCGTCGATCGGCGTCCGCTCAAGGGCAAAAATCCCCAGCGCGATGGCCACCGCCGTCAGGGCGATGACCAGGTACCTGTTTCTGATTGACCACTCGATGATTTTCTCAAGCATGCGGATCGCCTTTACAGTGTCGCGGGAGAGTTAGAACAAGTCATCAAGGTTTTCTTCGGCGGAGGACTGTTGCGGGGTCGAAATCTCCATCATCTTCATGATCGCCTCCTGCAGCTGGCTTTCGGAGTCGAGCATGAACTGCGCGGAGACGACAACGGTTTCATCGTCCATTAGACCCTGCTTGATCTCGACATGACCGTCGTCACTGTACAGGCCGGTCTGGACCTGGCGGGGTTCGAATTTGCCTTCTCCGCTGCTGACGAACACGGAGCGGCCCTCTCCGGAATTCAGGACGGCTTCGGCCGGAATGGACAGGGCTTCCCTGACCGGGTCGGTCTGCAGTCTGACGTTGACATACATGTCCGGCTTCAGCTGCAGGTCATCATTCTCCAGATCGATGCGGGCCTTGACGGTCCTGGTCTGCGGTTCGACGTAAGGGTAGATCGTGGACACTGTGCCCTTGACAGTTTTGCCGTCGACAAACGGCAGGATGATGTCTGCTTTCTGCCCGACCTTGACCAGGTCCAGTTCCGATTCATAGATGTCGGCGTAGACCCACACGCGGCTCAAATCCGCAACCTGGAACAGTTCCATGCCGCTTTTGACATAGCTGCCTTCAGTGGCGTTCTTGAGCGTGACGATGCCGTTATAGGGTGCGTAGAGAGTCAGGGTTTTCAGCACCTCCCGGGTCTTCTCCAGCCGGGTGACCTGGCGGTCCGAAATGTCCCAGAGCTTCAGGCGCCGCTTCGATGCCTGCAACAGCCTTTCCGCACCTGCGGCAATTTCCGGGTACGGGCTGTTGGCGAGCGTGTTGCGATTGTCCAGGGCGAGCAGGAACTCTTCCTGGGCGGAAACCAGCTCGGGGCTGTAGATTTCCAACAGGGCCTGGTTCCTGCGGACTGGAGCGCCGGTTTCATTGATATGCAGTTTTTCGATCCAGCCGTCCATCTTGGCATTGATCGAATACTGTTTGGGCTCTTCATAGCCAACCAGGCCGACGGTCCGGATGGTTTTGGTCAGGTCACGGCGTTCGACCGGGGTCAGCCTGATCCCCATGTTTTGTGCCGTGACCGGATCGATGCTGATCACCGATCCGGTGGCCGCTTCATCTTCATAAACAGGGACCAGATCCATGCCCATGGGGGATTTGCCAGGTTCGTCGCGGATGAAGGTCGGATCCATGGGGGCGACCCAGTACTTGATTTTTGTTTCGCCGGTCGCGGCGGCCTCTCCGCCCATGACCTTGCTCACGGGGGTCAAATCCATCTGGCAGATCGGACAGATGCCAGGTTCGTCGACAATGACCCAGGGATGCATACCGCAGGTATACTGGATCGCTTCGTCGGTATGCTCATGTTGCTCATAACGTGCTTCGGACCCATTTCCAGCGGGGTGATTGCCGAACAGCCATCCCCCGTAAAAAGCCCCCAGGAGCAGAAGTAGCATCAGAGTTCGCAGCAGCAGCTTGCTTTTCATTGCTCAGCTTTCTCCCTTCAGCGTTCTTTGCAGACCCTTGCCGGTTTCATATTCGTACCAAACCTGACTGCGATAGAAATCGATGATGAACTGCTGATACGCCAATTCCCGGTTCGAAAGCTGTAAAAGCATTTCCAGGGTTGTCTGGTAGTTTGTTTTGCCGACCTGGAAGGAGTTGATGGCCGCTTGCCAGGTTTGGCGGGCCTGGGGCAAGAGCGCGAATTCATAAAGCTGCTGCTGCTGCCGGGCGAGCTCCATTTTGCGCAGTGCTTCAAAAATATTGAAATGCACCTGGTCGCGGTAGCTAGCGAGGGCGGCGGTTGCTTGCCGGATGCCAGAGGCGGCAGCGGCCTGCCCCGCGCGGCGTTTTTTCCGGTTCAGGGGTAGGTTGAAGCTGACGCCTGCGCTGATGAAATCGGCGCCGTTCACGGCATCCATCTCGCCACCATCGCGGAACCTGTAGCCGACCCAGAGACTGAAGTCCGGTTTCTCATCCAGGACAGCCAGCCGTTTTTCATGGCGATACTGATCGATCAGGGCCTGGTATGCCGTCATCATGGGACGTTGATCGTTCGCCAGGGTGTTGGCAGAGGCCACATCGGGCAGCGCCGCTTTGGCGGGAGGCAGGTCGTCAGGAACCGTGATCACTGGTTCCCGGGTGGCCGTCAGGGTTTCAATTTCAGCATAAACTGTGGCCTGTTTCTGTTGTTCAGCCTGGATGCGATTCATGATATCCCCGAGCTGCTGCTGGGCCATGAACACCTGCTGTTGGGTGCCGCGACCTGTTGCATATTGCGCTTCAAGCGTTCTGACCAGACCGTCCAACAGCGCCCTGTTCTTATCCAAAATGGCCAGAGTCCTCTCCTGGAGCAGGTAGCGGTAATAGGCGTCCTTGACCTGGCGGATCAGTTGCAGCTTCTTCTCATCAAAGAGACTCTTCTGCCAGAGTCCTTTCTGCTCCTGAATTTTGCCGCGCAGGGCGAGTTTGCCCGGGAACGGCAGTTTTTGAGACAGACGAATTTCGTTGCCTGTCATCGGGGTTCGGTTAAAACGTGGAGAATCGACGGGGTAGTTGAGAAAGGAGAGCGAGAGGACTGGATCGTCCAGGCTTTTAGCAGGCAATATGCCATGGGAGATGCGTTCCCATTCTGCCTCGGCGGCCTGCAGTGAAGGATTGTGTTGCATGGCCAGGTTGACCAGATGAGCCAGATCGCCCACTTCAGCGTAAATCCGGGGGGGCAGAATCCAGGTCAGGGCGATCAGCAGGCTCAGGGCCATGCAGCTATGTTTCATTCCCACGTCGATTCCCCACGTTGATGCGCACGTTACGAAAAGAACAAAAGTTCTTGTGGGTTTCTTATAATCACGACCTGTACCAATTTTAAAATTCAGTAAATATAGTGACTTATGGGTTTTCGCGGGGTGGGTCTGGTGAGAATCTGCAGATTATTCTTCAGGAGGTGTTGAATAGTCTGCAACAGGGGTTCCAGGAGTCCGTCAAGTCCGACAGACTCCTGGTCTTTTCAGGCGGGTGGGCGCTTGCCGATGACGACAGGCTGGTCAGGAGGTCTGATCCGAACCAGGTTTCTTGCGGGGGATATCGTACTTTTCCATGCGATACAGCAGGGTGTGGCGCGGGATGCGCAGGAACGCCGCCGCACGCGATTGATTCCAGTTGTTCTTCTGCAGGGCATCGATCACTGCCTGCTTTTCCAGTTCCCTCAGCGAGTAGCCTTCGTGCGGCAAATTGATGGTCGTTCCGGGCACTTCCGTGCGGTTTTGCAGGATTTTAGCAGGCAGATCTTCGATCGTGAGCCGATCGTCGGTGCGCAGGATGGTCATGCGCTCGATGGCGTTGGCCAGTTCCCGGATATTCCCCGGCCAGGGGTAGGCCGTGAGGAGATTTAAAACTTCGTTAGAAAGAGTAACATCAGGTACTCCGAATTTCTCCAGGAAGAACTGCACGAAGAGCGGGATATCTTCCTGTCGTTCCCGCAGGGAAGGCAGATCGAGAGTCACCACAGCCAGGCGATAATAGAGGTCTTCGCGAAAGGTCTGTTCGCGCAGGGCCTGCTCCAGGTCGCGGTTGGTGGCAGCCACGACCCGTACGGCGACGTTTTGTGTTGTTCCGCCAACCGGTTCAACCTGTTTTTCCTGAAGTACCCGTAGCAGCTTCGGTTGCAGGGGCAAAGGCATTTCGCCGATTTCATCGAGAAAGATCGTGCCACCTCGTGCCTGCTGGAATTTTCCCTCGTGGTCGCGGATTGCACCTGTAAAAGCTCCCTTGACGTGACCGAAGAGTTCGCTTTCGAGCAGTTCCGCCGGGATGGCAGCACAGTTGACCGCGACGAAAGGGGCCTGGTTGCGGCGGCTGCGGCGGTGAATTTCCTGGGCGAAGACTTCCTTGCCCGTGCCGCTTTCGCCGGTGAGCAGAACCGTGGCGTCCGTATCGGCAACGCGTGCAGTCATTTCCAACAGCTTCTTGATCTGCGGATGTTGACCAATGACAGGACTGTCATTGCCGATAGTCGGCCTTATCTGCCCGTCGACCGTTTGCCGGGACCTGTATTCGAGGGCTTTTTTCAGAACCAGTCTCAGTACATCACGGCTGAAAGGCTTGGTGATATAGTCGTAAGCACCCATTTTCATGGCTTTGACGGCTTTGTCGATTGAGCCGAAGGCTGTCACGACGACCACCAGCGTTGCCGGGCTGTTCTGCTTGATGTGTTCAAGGACTTCGTAGCCGGATAGTTCCGGCATCTGTACGTCGGTAATGACGATGTCGGGGCCAAGCTTTTCGAACAGCTCAATTCCCTGCCGGCCGTTTTCCGCTGTGGCCACACTGTAGCCGGCACCCAGGAGACTGAGTTCCATGACTCGGCGCAACGATTCGTCATCGTCAATAATCAGGACCAGGGGTTGCGTCATGAGGGACCTTCCTCGCAGGGAATCTGGATGGAAAAGGTGGTCCCTGCCGGTTCAGCAGGCAGGGCGTGGATCGTTCCGGAGTGTGCTTCGATAATTCTGCGGGTGATTGCCAGGCCCAGGCCGGTCCCTTTCTCACGTGTCGTATAGAAGGGGGTGAAAATCTGTTCAGGGTCCTGTGCCTGGAGGCCCGGGCCATTATCGGTGAAGGTGATGGTCAGACAGTCCGGATCTGCTGTGGTTTCGATGTGAAGACGACCACCGTCCGGCATCGCCTGGATCGCATTGAGGGCAAGATTGAGGAAGGCCTGTTTCAACTGGACCTGTTCCCCTTCGACCAGGGGAATGGCTCCTTCGTTGAGATCCAGGGTGACATTTTTTTTCAGGGCGGGTTGTCGCACCAGTTGCAGGACCTCACGGATGGCCTGATTGATGTCCACCTCTTTTGGTTTTGACTTCTGAGATCGAGTCATGGAGAGGTAGCCCTCGACCACCGAGTTCAGGCGCTCGACTTCCTTGCGTAATATATCGAGATATTCGCTTTCCGGCGCAGACTGGCCCAATGTATCATGCAGGTTGTCTGACACCAGGCGGATCGATGCGAGCGGGTTGCGGATTTCGTGGGCGAGGCTTGCAGAAAGTTCCCCAAGGGTGGATAGCCGGGCGGCACTCTCGATGCGCTCCTCGGTTTTGAGCAGCATATCTGTTTGACGGCGCAGTTTTTCATAGCTCTCCTCGAGATCCTGGGCCGTTTCCTGGTATTTTTCCCGTAGGTGCCTTTCTTTGCCGGAGAGGAAGCCGGTCAGGCAGCCGATGACATTGTAGAGGACCATCTCCAGATACTGTTCCAGGGGGAGTCCTGCGTGATGTCCCCATTGCAACAGGACATGCGGAGCATACAGGAGGGAAACGGCCACAGCGACGGATACGCCGCCGCGCAAACCGAACCAGAGACCCCCAAGAACGATCGGAATATAGTACAAGCGGCGATAGATGTCGTGATAATGGTCAGCATGAACGGTCGTGGAGTAATGCAGGAAGGTGATGCCCGCGATCAGGAAGACGATGGTGATGATGCGACGCTTTATGCCCTGCTGCATCATATGCTCCCTATTGAGTCTCCATCTGGAGACCCCGGCTGGATACTAATAAAGCGCCTCTTCCGCTACGCAAAAAACGCACTGCCAGTTGATTTCATAGAGACCGCTTTGCTTGTTGTAGGTCGAAACGCGTTTAAGGTGGGTACGGCAGGTGGTTCTGTAGCAGACTGAACAGACCGTGCTTTCACCGGTTGCTCGCTTGTCGCACACGTGACAGATCCATGGTGATTGTTCAGGTTCCATCATCAAGCCTTCTTTCTGTTGCTTGTCGCATGCGCCCTATTCCGTCGGTTCCGCGTGAATTCAGGTTGCGGTCAGACAGCTTCCTGTAAAACGAGCTGCCATTCACGGTGCGAAAGACCGTCGACGTATTCCTGCATACCGCGCAGCGTGTTGCCGAAAAAGATGCGCTCGCGGGCGTAAATGTCAGGCTCCAGCTGTTTGATGTTGCGAAAATTCCCGTCATGTTTCAGCAGCCAGTCGAACAGGGCCTGTTCTCTGTCCGTAGCACCATGCGAGGCGGTTTCAGCCACGCCCTTAACCCAGAGTCGAAGTTGGCGACGGCCGATGCGCAAGTAGTCCATGGCCGGTTCGACCAACCCGTAATGGGCGATCACCAGGTAGCGGGGATTGAGATCGATCATGCGGTCCAGAGAGTCCAGGGCCACCTCCAGCATGAACCGCGGCGGGGTGGCCGGGCGCATGTAGATGCCCTCGGCGACTTCTCCGCGCACGCCGGCAACTTCGCCACCGAACAACAGCTCATCCAGCAGGTAACAGACATGGTGCGGGGCGTGACC
>DAOVNV010000027.1 GCA_030630015.1 Desulfuromonadales bacterium
AAGCTGAACAGGAGAGGGCTCGGGCGTTTGCAGAGGCCCTTGCCGAAGCCCGCATCCTAGCCGGGGAAGAAGAGGCTGTTCGACGGCAAGCTGCTCTGCAGTACTGTCAGCGGCTGGCCGAAATGCCTGAATCGTTTCTGAGGGAGATTCTGGAACGCAGCATTCAACGCATTCTGCCGGAAGGTTAAGAATGATCATCCGAATGGCCAAGGTTGAGATTATCGGGCCCAAAGAGCAGTTGATGACTGTCCTCGCCCTGCTGCGTGGCCGGGGTGTGTTTCAGCCGGACCCCGCCCTGATGCGTGCCGGCGACCTGGCTTCCGGCGGGCAGACTCATGGCCTGGTCCTGAGTGCAGACGAAATCCGTGAACGTCTTTTTTTCGAGGAATTGCGATCCAGTATGCGGCAGTTGGTTGATCTGCTGCCGGAGTTGCCGGTGCCTTCTGCCCATTTGCACCCGTTGCCGGTCATGGATGTCCTGGCGGAACTGGTGGAAAAGCATATCGAGGAAGCTGAACGGCTGCAAACCCAGCTTGAAGAGCAGCGTGCTGACGAGGCAGCTCTGGCGCGGGACCTGGTGTTCTGGGAAACTCTCGAGCCGATGTTGGCAGACCTGCCGGAAGAATCGGACCTGGAATTTCTGGGTGTCACCATCCACGATGCCAGTCACCTCGAAGGGCTGAAGCAACTGCTGCAGGAACGGCTCTACGGGCAGTGCGAAATCAGCGTTGCCAGGACTGCCGAAGGCGCCCTGGTCGGCCTTGTCGCCACCAGTCGGCAAATGGCCGATCAACTCCGTTCGATTATGACCGATGAGCGGGTTCCGGAACTGCCGCTGCCGGAGGAACTGGCTGGATTGCCCATTCCGGAACGGATTGTTGCCTTGCGGCACAGGGTGATTGACTGCCAGGCCGCTATTGAAACGTGCAGCCGGAATCTTGATGACCTGGCCCGGCAATGGCTGCCGGTTTATCGACAGGCCCTCGACTGGCTGGAGGAGCGGCTGGCGCTTTACCGGGCCACGGCGACAGCTTATGAGACCCGGCAGTGTTTTGTCGTCGAAGGCTGGATGGCGGCCGACGAAGTTGACGGGTTGCGCCGGCAACTCACCGAAAAATTCGATGGTCAAGTCGTGCTGGAACAGCTTGAAATCATGGAGGAAGAACTCGACATGGTCCCGGTTGTCCTGCACAATCCCGGCTACTTCGCGCCCTTCGAAGTATTTTCCCGTCTGCTGCCGTTGCCCAAGTATACGTCTTATGATCCGACACCCTTTATCGGGCTGTTTTTCCCCTTGCTGTTCGGCATGATTCTCGGAGATATCGGCTACGGCTGTCTGCTGCTGATCCTTGCTGTACTTCTGGTTAAGTACTGCACGGGTCATCCCCTGGTAGTCAATCTCGGCAAGGTGCTTGGGGCGGCGGCTCTTTACACCATGCTGTTCGGCCTGTTGTTCGGGGAACTGTTCGGCAACCTGGGCGAGCAATGGTTTGGCTTGCATCCGCTCTGGGTCGACCGGATTCATGCCATCGTGCCGATGATCATTTTTGCGATCAGCGTGGGTGTGGCGCATGTCCTTTTCGGGCTGGCCTTGGGGATCTGGACCGACCTGCGCCGCCACCAGGGTCGCGAGGCCCTGGTCAAGCTTCTGACGATTGTCCTGGTCCTGCTCGGTATCCTGACGCTGGTGGCCTGGCTTGTCCCAAAACCATGGCTGGCCGTACGTCCCCTGCTGATCAGCATCGCTGTCATCCTGCCGGTCCTGGTGGCCGCTGGAGGTTTGCTGGCCCCGCTCGAGCTGCTGAAAACCTTCGGAAATATCATTTCCTACGTGCGGATCATGGCCATTGGCCTCTGCTCCGTGCTGCTTGCGGTGGTCGCCAACCGGCTCGGTGGCGCTACCGGTGACGTCCTGGCTGGCCTGCTGGTGGCCGGCATGCTGCATGCGTTCAATCTGCTGCTGGGGGTGTTCGCACCGACGGTCCACTCCCTGCGTCTGCATTACGTGGAGTTTTTCAGCAAATTTCTCGACCTCGGTGGTCGCCGTTTCGAGCCTCTGGAGCGCAACGGTCCGTGAGTCTCGTGACAGATTCAAAGGAGGTATGAATTATGGATAAAGCCCTGATCGCGTTAGCCGCTGCCCTGGCGGTTGGACTGCCGGCCATCGCAACCGCATGGGCCCAGTCCCGGATCGGTTCCGCAGGAGCCGGAACCCTGGCGGAGAAGCCCGAGCTGACCGGGACCATCATTATCCTGGTGGCCATTCCCGAGACCATGGTCATTCTCGGTTTTGTCGTAGCCGCCATGATCCTCATGATGTTTTAGTTCGGTATGGGACAACAGGAACTGAAGAGAGCCCTGGTACGCGAGGCGGAAGAGCGGATCCGCAGCCTCTGGGCAGATGCTGAGGACGAAATTGCCGCACTGCGCAACAAGGTGGCCGAACAGAACAAGGCGGCGGACGCTGATGCCGCAAAGGAACGGCAAGATGCACTGGCGACTTTGCGAGCAGAGTCCTGGCAGAGAAGCGTCGCAACCGAGCGACGCGCCGGTCTGGATGCAGAAACCCTTGTGTTGGCCCGCCTGCTGGCCCTGGCCGGAGAGTTGTTACCGGCGCTTGTTGCTGATGACCGGGAGGGATGGTTTGCCGCTCTGGCTGATGAGCTTCCGGAATATGCCTGGGAAGAAGTTCGCGTTCATCCGGATGACGTGCCGCATGCCGCAAAGGCTTTTGTGAAGGCCGAAGTGGTCGCCGATGACACTATTGCCGGCGGGCTGATTGTCTCTGGCGATGCAGGAAGGATTCGGGTCGACAACCGCCTGGCCAAGCGTCTGGAGCGGCTCTGGCCGGACCTCCTGCCGCAGTTGATTGACGAAGTCAGGAAGAAGGAGTCCCTTGATGATGCAGTTCCTCCTGAAACCACATCCTGAGACGGGGCCGTCGGATGACTACCTGCTGGCGCGGGTGCGTTATCGTCGATCGCTGCTCGACTTATCGGGGATGAGTGACTCCTGGCCGGGACTTAGTCCCGAAGAAGGGCTGCAGGACGTGTTTCTGTGGGTTTTTGATCGCCTGAATCCGACCCTGTTCAAACAATTGCGTCCTTACCTGGAACTGGTCGCGGGGCATAGCCTGGTTCTTGCCCTGCGTCTGTACCGGGCCGAGAAGAGGGAGGCCTTGAGCCACCTGCTGCAACGCAGTCTGCTGCACCCTGTTCTGCAAAAGCAGATGCTGACAACCGAATCGACCGAGCAGCTGGTGACCTCTCTTGAAACGTTGCTCGCCCCGGCTTACCCTGAACTGGAAGGGCTTCTCATGGTTTACAAAGGGCAGGGGCCGGGTGGGGTGGAAGAGCAACTCGAGGCGGGATTCCTGTTGCGGTCTCTTGCGACGGTACGCGCGACGCCGGTCCACAAGCTTCTGACCTGGATGGTCGATCTGCGCAATATCCTGTCCGTTGCCAAATACTGGCGCTGGCAGGTTGAGCAGGAGCCGCCGTTGCTGTCCGGGGGCACGGTGGCCCCGGTGCGCCTGCAGCGCTTGTGGGTGCGTCGTGACGAAGCCGGGCTCGGCAGGGTCGTCACGCGCAGATCTGGTCTTACCGAGCCTCCGCCGGTGAATTCCCGTTCCATTGAAATGGCTCTGCTGCGCGGCATGACCGGCGAACTGCACAGGTCCGGGCGCGACCCGCTCGGTCTGGGTGTGCTGGTCGATTATCTGTGGTGCTGCCAGGTTGCTGCACGCAACCGGGCCCTGTTGCTCAACCTGGAGGATGGGCAGGGACATCTTCTCAACGAAACACTGGTGTCGGTATGAAAGAAGTGGTTTTCCTGACAACGGAACAGGCCCTGGACGGGTTCAGCCTGACCGGGGTCCGGCAGATGGTTGCCACTGTCGAACAGGCGGAGCAGACCCTGCGCGAAATCCTTGACGATGCAGATGTCGGGGTTGTCGCGGTTGAGGAGCCCCTGGCGGAGATGATCGGCGAAGCTCAGCTGAAAGAAATGACCCGGCGCTGGCCGGGTGTTCTGGTCACCCTTCCCACGCCGGGACCTGTCCCTCACGCTGAAGCAGATGCATTGCAGCGCATGGTGAGACGGGCTCTCGGCTATCACGTACGGTTGGATGCATGAATGGTCAGGTAATTGGTATCAGTGGCGCCACGATTCGGGCCGACCTGGCGGATGTCAGGGTTGGAGACCGGGTTTTTGTCGGAGAGGCCCGATTGACCGGCGAGGTCGTGCGGCTTGATCAGAAGGGAGCCACAATCCAGGTTTTTGAAGAGACCAAGGGCCTGGGTATTGGCGAGCCGGTGGCGAGCGCTGGAGGCCCCCTGGTGGTCACTCTCGGCCCCGGTCTGCTCGGTGGTGTGTACGACGGATTGCAGCGACCGCTGCAGCAACTGCGCAAACAGGGCGGAGATTTTGTGCAGAGCGGCCAGGATTCCTTTCCGATGGACCGCTTGGCTCGCTGGACATTCACAGCAGTCAGGCAGCCAGGTGATCAGATCCGCACCGGAGAGCCGCTGGGGTGGGTCATGGAAGGACATGTTCGTCATCAGATTCTGTCTGCTGCCGACGGTACGCTACGCGAAATTTGCCGGGGGGGAGAGCTCGGCATGGACGATCCGCTAGCGGTGCTCGCCGATGGGCGTACTCTGCGCCTCTGGCATGCCTGGCCGGTGCGTCAGCCGCGTCCGCGCCTGACCCGGCAGGCTCCGACTGTCCCGCTGATCACTGGGCAGCGCTGCCTGGATTTCCTGTTCCCGCTCATCAAGGGCGGCGTTGCTATCGTGCCCGGCGGATTCGGCACCGGCAAGACGGTCCTCGAGCAAAGCATCGCCAAATTTGCCGATGTCGATATCGTTGTCTATGTCGGTTGCGGTGAACGCGGCAACGAGATGGCCAGTCTGCTCGACGAGTTCGGAGAGTTGCAGGATCTTAAAAGCGGCCGCCCGCTTGCGGAGCGGACGATCATTGTCGCCAACACCTCCAACATGCCGGTCGCCGCACGCGAATCCTCCATCTTTACCGCCGTGACCATGGCCGAGTACTACCGTGACATGGGCCTGGATGTGCTCCTGCTGGCCGACAGCTTGTCGCGCTGGGCGGAGGCGCTGCGTGAAATCTCTTCTGCCCTCGAAGAAATGCCGGGTGAAGATGGCTTCCCGACCTACCTGGGGTCACGGCTCGCCAATTTTATTGAACGGGCCGGCGTGATCGAGACGCTCGGCAGCGGACAGGGTTCATTGACCATGATCCTGGCTGTCTCTCCTCCCGGGGCCGACTTTACCGAACCGGTGACCCAGAGCTGCCTGCGGATTGCCGGGACCCTCTGGATGCTCGATACCCACCTGGCCCATCGGCGGCACTTCCCCGCTGTCGATTGGACCCAGAGCTATTCTCTTTATTGCAGTCACGCGGCGAGCCATTTTACCGATCTGCACACCGGCTGGGAAGATGTGCAGGGCCGCTGCCGTGACCTACTGCAGCGCGAAGAAACCCTGCGCGAGGTTGCCGAAGTGGTCGGTATGGAGGGACTGCAGGACCGGGATCGGTTGTTGATGGAGATGGCCGAGCGTATCCGCCTGGAATTTTTGTGCCAGAACAGCTTTACTGAGGATGCGTTCAGCACACCGCAAGACACGGTCAGCAGGATCACGGCTTTGGTTGACGAGTATGATCGTGCCCTGTCAAACCTTGACAAGGGAGTCACGCTCGAAGAGGCGTTGCGGGGGGCGGCCGATGCGACTGTCTGAACACGCCTACCGGACGGTGTCCGCCCTGCGTGGACCGCTGCTTTTCCTGGAGCAGGTTTTTGCCGCACGCATCGGCGAATTGGTGAAAATTGTCGCCCCGGACGGGCGGCAGATGGACGGCGAAGTCCTCACGGCCGATGGCGACCGGGTGGTTGTTCAGGTGTACGGCGAGACTCAGGGCCTCGATCGGGACCGCACCGAAGTAATCCTGCAGGATGCAGTCAAACAGGCCCCCCTCGGACAGGGTTTGCTCGGCCGGAGTTTTGATGGCTCGTTTGTGCCGCGCGACGGTATGCCGATGTTCATCCCCGAGCTTTGGGCACCGATTTCCGGGGCGCCAATGAACCCGGTGGCCAGGAAGCATCCCGAAGAGATGATTGAAACGGGCCTGTCGTGCATCGATGGTCTGAATACCCTGGTCAAGGGGCAGAAGCTGCCGATTTTCTCCTGTTCCGGTCTGCCGGCACGCGAACTGACCGACCAGCTGTTGAGTCATTGCCGTTTGCCGGGCGGTGGCCCCTTCGTGGTGGTTTTCGTGTCGATCGGCCTGACCCATTTCGAGTACCTCTACTATCTGGAGACTCTGGCGCGGATGGAAAACCGCTTTGTCGCTTTTGTCAACCTGGCCGACGACCCGGTGGTCGAGCGGCTGCTCGCGCCGCGGCTCGGCCTGACCGTGGCCGAAGATCTGGCGTTTCGTTGCGGCATGGACGTGCTGGTGATCATGGCCGACATGACCAATTACTGCGACGCCCTGCGCGAAATTGCCACGGCCCGAGAAGAACTGCCCGGCCGGCGCGGCTACCCGGGCCACATGTATTCAGATCTCGCTTCGCTCTACGAGAGGGCCGGTCGGATTCACGGTCGTGAAGGCTCGATCACCATGCTGCCGGTCGTGACCATGCCCGAGGATGACATCACCCATCCGATTCCCGACCTGACCGGCTACATTACCGAGGGGCAGATCGTCCTGTCGCGGGAACTGCACCAGAAAGGCATCTTCCCGCCAGTGGACGTATTGCCGAGCCTGTCCCGGCTGATGCAGAACGGTATCGGCGCCGGCCGGACCCGCGAGGATCACCAGGGCGTGGTCAATCTCCTGTACCGAGCCTATGCCAAGGGCTGTGATCTGCGCCGCCTCGAGGCAGTGGTCGGGCGGGAAGGGATGCTCGCTGAAGACCAGAAAATGCTCGATTTTGCCGACCGGTTTGAAGTCGATTTCATCCACCAGGGCGAACAACGCAGGACGGTTGGCGACACCCTCGACCTCGGCAAGCAATTGCTCGGGGAGTTCGGTCTGGTGCCGCCATGATACAGCCGACCCGCACCAACCTGCTGCTGTTGCGCGAGCGCCTTGTGGCGGTCGACAACTGCACCACCATCCTGAAAGGTCGTCGCCAGGCACTGATCAAGGAGTTTTTGAAGATCACCCGGCCTTTGCTGCAGACGCGTGAGGAATTGCGCCGGGCCTACGGGCGGGCGATTGCCACCCTGCAAGTTACGCGCGGCATCGAGGGGGACAGCGTCGTTTCCGGTCTGGCCGCTGTTAGTCGGCGTGATCTGGCAGTGGAGGTCAAAGAATGCAACCTGCTCGGTTTGCGCTACCAGGATATCACTATGCACGAGACGGTGCGGCGCAATTTTCGCAACCGGGGATATGATGATCTCGTCTCGACCCCCTGGACAGAGGAGACGATTTATGCCTTCGAAGAGATCGTCGAGGAGATCCTCGAACTGGCCAGTTTCGAAGGCAAGTTCCGTCGTCTGGCCGAGGAACTGGTGCGCCTGACCAGGCGCATCCGGGTGCTCGAGGAACGGATCATGCCTGCCCTCGGGCAGGATATCCACGCCATGACTCAGTACCTGGCTGAACGGGAGCGGGAAACCTATTTCCGGCTCAAGCGGTTTAAGAATTATACGGCAAGGCGTGACAGATCAGAAAAGGCTGTCAGCTGTTAGCGGGGCCTTTGTCGCGTCTCTCCACCAGTTCCGGGTAATGCTTGGCCAGGCAGTCATTGCAGATACCGTGGCTGAACTCGGCGTCCGAATGCTCTGTAAGATATTGCTCGAGTTGCAGCCAGGAGCCGTCGTCGTTGCGAATCTTCTTGCACCAGGCACAGGTCGGCAGCAGGCCGCTCAGGGTTTTGACATCCTTGAGGGCGGTTTGCAGTTCGTCGATCAGCACTTCCTTCTCTTTTTCCACCTGCTTACGTTTTTCAATGTCGTGTTTCAGAGTCACGTTTTTTCTGGTGATTTCTTTTTGTCCCGCCTTCACCATGTTTTCGAGACTTGAGGTCGTGGCCCGGATGCCGAAGAAGAGCAGGATTTCGACAGCCAGAAAACCGAAGACCGCCAAGGCAATATTGGTCCTCCAGGTGTTTTTGTAGTCGAGAACCGTACTGGTTGCATCATACCAGACCAGGATACGCCCCACGTCGGGCCGGGACGGATTCCGTTCGCCGAGGAAGTCGCGGAGAGGGAAGGTCCTGACGGCATAATGGATCTGTCCGATCTCATGCAGAAGAGTGCCTGGAGCCTCGAGCAGTTGCATAACTGGGGCTTGGTTGAGCAGTGTTATGATCGAGGGATCGGTGGTTTCCTCGATCAGGTAGCTGCCGATGGAATCGTTCTCGGCAAGCAGTTTTTTCAGAAAATCTGGCCAGGCGTTGGCCTCCAGGTGCTGCAGGGTCAGCAGGGCGGCCAAGTTGATCCGCTGGTTTATGGCGATGGTTGTCAGAGTGCTGTAGAAGGATGTGCCCGCTTCCAGGGCGCCGACATACACCCTGTCGTTGGTCTGCGGGTCGATAGCGAAGACCGGCGCAACACCGCGGATACCCGAGGAGACCCGACCGGTTTCGAAGCCGGACTTTGGCGCCTGCTCCGTGTTGGCTGCAACGATGATGTGGCGTACTTCGTCCATGTTGTCACCGAACCGTTCGGGCTGATGTACGCGCAGGAAGGAGGTCGAGCCGGGTGGCAGATGGAACTGCAGTTGCCGGAAGTCGAATTTTTTGGCCAGTTCTGCCTGGCTCTGGGCTGTCAGGGCAAGCAGGCTGGCGCGGCTTTCAGCGGCTTTCGGCCCACCGGGGCCGCCGCCTTCCTCTTCAACGGCGCGCCGGCCGGCGAGGAATTCCTGCTGGATGCGGGGGTCATTGGCGACGAACATGGCGATCTGCTGCATGCGTAAACCGCTGGAGGCAAGATTCATAATGACGCCATTTTTGATCTGTTCGCCTTTTTGCCAGAAATGATCATGAAGTGCACGCTTGGCGCTGTAGCCGCTGATAGCAACCAGCATCAGGTCGGACAGGGCGATGAGAATGCTGAGGGCGAGGAAAATTTTCGTAGATTTTTTCATGGAGCAACGCGTGCTATTTGATAGCGTGCCGGGTCCATTGGACCAGCGGTTTCCCTGTGGTTAAGGGTGGACACTAAGGTCGTTTCTGTCAGGCAGTCAAGTCGGAGACCCCGTCAGGATGCAGCCGGACATCCTCCAGCTGCCCAGAGCTTCCTCCGCGCCGCCGGCAGTGAGCACCCAGTAGCCCTTTTTGTTGAGAATGCGCTCCAGCAGTTGGAAGTTCTGCTTGGAGGCGTCGATCACTATGACAATTTCAGACGTCGCCGGGATCCTTTGCAGGGTGACGGGAGGCCCCGATGACAATATGAAGTGCAGGCATTTGATCCTGTTCAAAGAATGCCATCGAAAAGGGAATTGTCAATCCGCTCAAAAATTTACATTATCAAGGGCTCTTCGATCGAAGTGTCCCTCAAGTTATTAGTGGGCTCTCCTCAGGTGTTTTTCCAGTTGTCCTGCCAGCAGGGAGCAGCTGTAGGTGAGGGTGAAGTATAGGAATGTGACGGTCAGCCAGACCTCGAAGGTCAGGTAGGTGGCGGCCATCAGTTCCATCCCTTGGAAGGTCAGCTCCTAGATGGAGATCACGGAAATGATCGCGGAGTCCTTGATGGTCGAAATGGTCTGGCCGGCCAGGGGTGGAATCATCCTCTGCAGGGCCTGGGGCAGAATGACATGACGCATCAGTTGCCAGCGTCGCATGCCGAGGGCCTGTGCTACCTGCCACTGGCCCGTCTCGATCGAATTGACCCCGGCAAGGCTTCAAATCATTTTTTCACGTGCCTGGTTGAAAACAGCGTCGTATCCCGTAGGCAAATGAAGTCGGGAGAATGTCGAAGGTTTGTGCCCATTCAGTCGGGTCACATACGTTGCCTTCGAGCATCATGGTCAACTGATCGTTGGTGATCGGAAAGGCCGCCGCCCCCTCCAAAAGCTTGATGACCGGCTTCATCATGAACAATGGCTGGTGTAGTTTCCTTACCACCTCTCTACCTATCGCGGCGCCGGTCAGGTCGAGGATCTCCTCGTAGCTGTAGCTTGCACTGCCTCCTACCTGATAAGTCTGTCCGATCGTGTCAGGAAGTTCAAGTGCTTTGACGAAAGAAATTGCAACTTCTTCGACGGCCACCGGCTGCATGCGGTAGCTGCCGCCGCCGATTACCGGGATGATGGGTAGCTTGCGAATCAGGTTGGCCAGCATGTTGACGAACTCTCCTTCCCGGCCAAAAATGATTGAAGGACGGAGGATGGTCCAGTCGAGGGTAGACGCACGCAGAAACTCTTCGGCGGACCACTTGGTCTGGTGATAAATTGCTTTCGCATCGGGTCGAACGCCGTTGGCGCTCATATGCACGAAACGGCTGACCCCTTCGGCTTCAGCAGTCTCGATCAGGTTGCGGGTCGCATCAATATGCAGGTGCTGAAAGGTGATGCCTTTGCCGGGGAATTCTCGGATGATGCCGACCAGGTGGATCACTGCATCACAGCCGGCCAGGGCTCCGTCGAGGCTGGCTGCATCGGTGGCATCGCCGATATGCACCTCGATATCCTTCTCTACGGCCAACTTGTGCTCAGAACCGCGACGAACCAGCGCCCGGACCTTGTGGCCTGTCGCTACCAGTTGACGCAGGATTTCGCGACCTACAAAGCCTGTCCCGCCAGTCAAAAATACGCGCATAACTCCTCTCAGCCCTCTGCTGTCGTGCCGGGGACAGTCCCGTGAGGCCCCGCCGTGACAGCTTGCCACGCCGTAGCCTTGGCGAAGGCGGGTCCCCTTGCGTTCCTATCCTTTAATGACCGCCATCGGTTTCAGGCGCGCGACTTTCCGACCGATACCTGCCTGCTGGACAACATCAACCACGTCGGCAACATCCTTGTAAGCTTCCGAGATCTCTTCGGCGACCGTCGCTCGCCCGGCCGCGCGAATCAGGATGCCCTGCTTGGCCAGTTCGGCGATCACATCATGGCCGCGGGCTCTCTTCTTGGCGGCATGACGTGACAGTACTCGCCCGGCGCCATGGCAGCACGACCCGAAGGTTTCAGCCATGGCCCCTGCCGTGCCGACCATAATGTAAGAATAACGTCCCATGTCACCAGGAATCAAGACCGGCTGGCCAATCTGCTGGTAGTCTGCCGGGGTTTTCGGATGTCCCGGCGGGAAGGCGCGGGTGGCGCCCTTGCGGTGAACGCAGAGACGGCGGTTTTTGCCGTCGACCAGGTGCTCTTCCCATTTGGCAATATTGTGACAAACATCGTAGATGACGTTGAGACGCAGATCAGCGGGACTTTTCTGCAGGACCTGTTCGAAGGTCTCACGCACCCAGAAGGTGATCATCTGCCGGTTGGCAAAGGCAAAGTTGGCGGCCCCTGCCATGGCCGCCAGGTAGTCGTGCGCTTCCGGACTGCTCAAGGGTGCACAGCAGAGCTGGCGATCGGGCAGGGTGATGCCGTATTTACGTGCGGCCCTGAGCATGACCCTGATAAAGTCGTCACAAACCTGGTAGCCGAGGCCGCGGCTGCCGGTATGAATGCTGACCGTGACCTGCCCCGGAAACAGGCCGAGCACGCGAGCAGCGTCGTCGTCGTAAATGGCTTCGACCTGCTGTATCTCAAGGAAATGGTTGCCGCTGCCGAGGGTGCCGAGTTGTGCCCGGCCCCGCTCCATGGCCCGCTCGGAAATCAAGTCCGGGTCGGCGCCAGGGATGGTGCCCTGCTCCTCGATGTGATCAAGGTCGGCGGCATTGCCGAAGCCCTGCTGTACGGCCCAGGCTGCGCCCTGCTCCAACACGCGCCGTTCCTCAGCAAGAGTGAGCTTGAAGTCGCGGCGATGCGAGCCGATACCAGAGGGGACGTTGCGGAACAGGCTGTTGGCCAGGTCTTCCAGCATCGGGCGAATCTGGGCTGCTTTGAGTTCACTGCGCAGCAGGCGTACGCCACAATTGATGTCGTAGCCGACGCCGCCCGGAGAAACCACGCCTTCCTTTGCATCGAAGGCCGCAACGCCGCCGATCGGGAAGCCATAGCCCCAGTGAATGTCGGGCATGGCCAGAGAGGGACCGACGATGCCGGGCAGGGTCGCCACGTTGCGAACCTGTTCCAGGGCCTGATCATGCCGTAAATCCTTCATCATCGCTTCGCTGGCAAAAATGAGGCCGTCGGTACGCATGTCCCCTTCGCGGGGGATTCGCCAGCGGAAGTTGTCTATTTTCTGTATCTTGACGGTCATCCTCTGTCCTTTTACAAGTCGATATAGATGCGGGTGTGCCAGCCCCCGGCGCTTTTTTCCAACAGCAATTGATGATAGGTCGCCGCCTTGGCTTGCCGTTCGATCATGTGCTTTTCAGGGTTGAACTTTTCACCGCGGATTGTGGCCTGCAGGCAACCCTTCTCAATCCGGTCAATCTGAAATGAGTCAGGAACCAGGTTGGTCGTATCGAAATGATAGATGATCTCGTTGAGCCACGCGACCAGAAGTTCGGCGTCGTCTCCACCGGCCAGGGTGACCCTGTGCTGCAGAGTCCCCCTGGTCGGGCTGTCGCCGACGATCAATGCCCTGAGGCCTCTGGCCGTCTCGTTAAAAACCCCCTCCAGGCTGGAAGCCCAGGCTTCAATGCCCATGTCGGCTGTGTGTTCCAGCAGACGAAACCCTGTTGCTCCGGTCACACCGAACGCTCCCAGGTCGCCCGGCAAATGACGGGGTCACCGGACCAGTCAATCTGCAGTTCGCCGCTATGGGCCTTCTGCAGCGTCCGGCCCAGGCGTTCAGCGAGTTTCGCGTCTGTGGTCTCGATGACCACCTGGCCGTTTTTCTGCGTCATACTCATGATCCGGCTCAGCGGGTTTTTCGCATAAACCCGGTTCTCCTCGTTTTCAAGAATGTTGCGAATTTCTTTTTCATGGGCCTGGAAGTAGTCCCCGCGCAGGGTGAGGATGCCTTCCGGGTAGTTTTCGGCCGTTTTCTGGCAGGCCGGGCAGACGGTCATGTGGATGTCGGGACGTGAGATCATTGTTGCGCTGCTTGCCGGGTCGATTTGCCAGCGCTTGTGGATGTAGACGGCATGACAGCTGCGGCAGATTGCCGGTTCCTTCATGCTGCCTTCAGAAAGATAGGGGTCGCTGCTGGTGCGCTCCCTCCCGCGCTTGTCGCTGGTGCCGAATTTCGCAGTGTCTCGCATGGTGTAGACCTCCCTTCCGCTTGTCAAACGGGCTGCTTGCGGCTACCTGTTTCCTGGTGTTACCGCACTGGAAAACAAACTGTCGATCAATCGGAACTTGACCTGGGTTCCCGCTCCGAACCTTCAGGGCCTGTTTTCTCAAGTATACCAACCCGGCCCATTGTTTTCTCGGTTGTCAGACAATAAACTCAGCTCATCTGTGTTTTGTGCGGGGTTTGTTGAGGGGAGGGACGGGAAGATGAGAGGTGAAAGCCCAATTGTCACGTTGTTTGCTGGTGTTTTCGGGGTATAATGCAAATATCTCATGAAAATTTATTGGATATGGGTTTTTCTGGGGTTTTCCCTTGACAGGTTTATGTCGAGAGATTAAAAACGGTGTTATATTTAGAGCAAATATGGACTTAGTCTTTATGATTTAATATATTGAAATGATTAGAAATACCACTGTTACTCAATAATAAGTCACCAATGGAAACCAAAAGGAGATTGCTCATGAAGTCTGACCAATCTGTATCGCAGGTTGCCATTCCGGAAGCGATTCTCGAGCGCATCGAGGCCCGGGGGATCAGTCGCCGCGATTTCATCAAGTTCTGCACGGCGACAACGGCCGCCCTGGCGTTGCCGCTCACTTTCGTGCCCAAAATCGCCCAGGCTCTCGAGGATAACCGCGTGCCGGTGATCTGGCTCGAGTTCCAGAGCTGCAGCGGCGATTCGGAAGCCTTCCTGCGGGCCAATTCGCCGACGGCCGCCGAAATCATCCTCGACCTCATCTCCCTGGAATATGCCGAGGTGCTTATGGCTGCCGCCGGTCACCTGGCTGAGGAGGCGAAGCACCAGGCGATCGAGAAGTATCGCGGCAAGTATATCCTGATTGTCGAAGGCTCCATCCCCACCAATGCCGATGGCGGCTACTGCACCATTGCCGGTCAGAGTGCCCTCGCATCGGTGCGTGAGGCGGTGGCCGGTGCCGCGGCAACAATTGCCGTCGGGTCCTGTGCTACTTCTGGTGGTTTGCCGGCGGCTGCGCCGAACCCATCAGGGGCTATTTCAGTTGCCGAGGCAGTGCCCGGAGCGACGATCATCAATCTGCCCGGTTGCCCGGTTAATGCGACCAACCTGACCGCCACCATTGCCCATGTACTGACCTTCGGCAAACTGCCGGCAACGGACCGTCTCGGTCGGCCGCTGTTCGCCTACGGCAAGCGTATTCATGACAATTGTGAGCGACGCGGTCACTTCGATGCGGGCCAATTTGCCGAAGCCTTTGGTGACGAAGGTCACCGCAAGGGTTACTGCCTCTACAAGCTCGGTTGCAAAGGCCCGGAGACTTTCCACAACTGCCCGACGGTGCGCTACAATGAGGGGCTGTCCTGGCCGGTCATGGCCGGCCATGGTTGTATCGGTTGCTCGGAGCCGGGGTTCTGGGACACCATGAGCCCCTTCTACCGGCGCCTGCCGAAGGTGCCCGGGTTCGGCATTGAGGATACCGCCGACAAGGTCGGCATCGGCCTGGCT
>DAOVNV010000181.1 GCA_030630015.1 Desulfuromonadales bacterium
AGGTGATCACCGAGCGGGTCATGGACAGCAATGACTTAGAACGCGAACGCGGCATCACCATCCTGTCCAAGAATCTTTCAATCCACCGCGACGGCATCAAAATCAACATTGTCGACACTCCGGGACATGCCGACTTCGGCGGCGAAGTGGAGCGCGTATTGAAGATGGTCGACTCGGTGCTGCTGCTGGTCGATGCTTTTGACGGGCCAATGCCGCAAACCCGTTTCGTGCTGAAGAAATCCCTGGACCTCGGCCAGCGGCCGATCGTGGTCATCAACAAGATTGACCGGCCAGGCGCCCGCCCGGAAAAAGTAGTCGACATGGTCTTTGACCTGTTCTGTGAACTCAATGCAAATGAAAAGCAGCTCGATTTTCCAATCGTCTACACCAGCGCCAAGCAGGGTTTCGCAAAAATAGAGTTGGAGCAGGAATCCGACAACCTCGGTCCCCTGTTCGACATGATCCGCGATCATGTCGATCCGCCGGAAGCGGACCTGTCGGCACCCTTCCAGATGCTGGTGACCAGCATCGACTACAACGACTACCTGGGTCGCATCGCCACCGGCAAAATTTTTAACGGCTCGGTGCACATCGGGGAAACTGTAGCCCTGATCAAGAAAGACGGCGAGATCTCCAAAGCACGCATCAGCAAATTGCTTGGTTACGAGGGGCTGAAGCAAATCGAACTGACCGAAGCTTTTGCCGGCGACATTGTCACCGTGGCCGGATTCGAAAACATCAGCATCGGCGAAACCCTGGCCAGTTCCGAGCATCCTAAATCACTGCCCTATGTCGACATCGACGAACCGACCCTGAGCATGAACTTCATAGTCAACAGTTCACCCTTCGCCGGGCAGGACGGCAAATACGTGACCTCGCGCAACATCCGCGACCGACTCCACAAGGAACTGCGCACCAACGTCTCGTTGCGGGTCGAGGATACGACCAACACCGACACTTTCCGGGTGTCTGGCCGCGGCGAGTTGCACCTGTCGATTCTAATCGAAAACATGCGCCGAGAAGGCTATGAGCTGGCTGTCTCAAAACCGGAGGTCATCTACCGCGAGATCGACGGTCAGCAGTGCGAACCGATGGAATACCTGATGATCGACGTTCCCGAGGAATATCAGGGGGCGGTGATTGAAAAAATGGGGCCGCGCAAGGCGGAGATGACCGCCATGAACGCCTTGGACGGCATCAGCCGCCTGGAATTCGTCATCCCGGCCCGCGGCTTGATCGGTTTCCGCAACGAGTTCCTCACAGACACGCGCGGCACCGGGGTCATGAACCATACCTTCCACGGCTATGGACCTTACAAGGGTCCGATCCCCGGTCGTAAGAATGGTGTGCTGATTGCCATGGAGGCCGGTGAAACCATCACCTATTCCCTGTTCAGTTTACAGGGCCGCGGCGCACTATTGGTCGGTCCGGGGGTCAACGTCTACGAAGGAATGATCATCGGCCAGCATGCCAAAGACAACGATCTGGTGGTCAACGCCTGCAGAGGCAAAAAACTCACCAACGTCCGCGCCTCCGGCACTGACGAAGCAACCCGCCTGACGACGCCGCGCGAACTGACCCTGGAACAAGCGCTGGAGTTCATTGACAACGACGAACTGGTTGAGGTGACGCCCAAGTCGATCCGCCTGCGCAAGCGCATCCTGAATGAGAATGAACGTAAGAAAGCTAAGAAAAAGAGTGACATGTAAGCAGAAAAACCCGCCCGATGACACCACCCGCTATTGCCCTTGGGCAATAGCGGGTTCCCTCCATGAAGCAGATGTTTTGGCTTATTCTCACCTCTCGCCTCGCGCTTCTTTTTTACTGATTTTCCCTGCGGCTCAGCACCCCTGCGTTAAAAGCCATTTACCACAACAGATTGCTTGAATTTTTTTGCACTTGGCTCTATGATTGGCCCGATTTAAAAACACATCCCTTCAATCAATAATACTTCCAGGGGGCCGCGTGCAGTCAGAACTGAATTCCCAGGAAAAACAGGTCCTTCTTGCGATTGCCCGCCAGGCGATCATTCAGGGGGTCGAAAATGGTGAGGAGTACATTGAGCCGCGCGAGGAGAAACGGTTGAATCAGCGCAACGGCTGCTTCGTCACCATCAAACAGGACGGTCAACTGCGAGGCTGCATCGGCAATTTCCAATCCGAGCTGCCGCTGTTCCGCGAGGTCGCCCAGATGGCACTTGCCTCGTCGTCCAAGGACCCGCGCTTCTACCCCATGAAGCAGTCCGATCTCGACAACTTCACCCTGGAGATTTCTGTCCTCTCCCCCCTGCAGAAAATCGAAGAAATCAGCGAAATAAAAGTCGGCAAACACGGCATCTACATCGAAAAAAGTTTCCACAGGGGCGTATTGCTGCCGCAGGTTGCGACTGAACACAACTGGGATCGCAACACCTTCCTGCAGCAGACCTGCGTCAAGGCTGGCATTCCAACCAACGCCTGGGAAACTGAGGATACCGAAATTTATGTTTTCAGTGCGCAGATTTTCGGGGAAGACAACCAGTAAGTCATTCTCCTGACAACCATTTTAAAAGGCCGGGGCAATTGCCCCGGCCTTTGTCATTTAAAAGTGACACTCTCAGTTGCGCTCCCCTCCGCTCCCGAGACCGTCACGGTTGCCGGTGCCGAGGGTGCATAACCATCAAAATCCCACACGTAGGCACCCTTGAACAGCTTGACAAAGGTCATCGACCCGAAACCATCTACAGACAGTTGTGCATCAGGGTAGGTGCTGGAGGCTGTGACGCTCAGGGTCTGTTTGCGGAGGTTGTACACAGCCTCAGTGATAACGATCGTATTCTGAGCATCAGGCTGAGTGAGTGTAAAATCCTGAACAACTGTCTGCCCGCTGGCGAGGGTCACTGCAACGCGGGGCGCAGGATTATAGCCCTTCACTTCCGGCTGGATCAGAATCTCGCAGTTGCCGGAATTCATTCCCAGTTGATAGCTTCCGTCTGCACTGGTCCGGGCGGCCGCTTCTGTGCCAACATCGCTGTTGGATACTACAACAGGGACATCGGCAATCGGCTGTCCTTCTACATCGGTTAGCACCCCTTTGAGCCAGGCGTTGACACTATAGACGGTCAGATCGCCAAGAGAAACCGACGACTCGGCTGCAATGGAAATACTTTGGGACACCGTGCCGACCAGTCCAAGCGGCTGGGCCGCATCATCCAGAAGGGTTATGTGCCAGTCATGGCCGGATAGCAAACCAAGAGAGTATTCTCCATGACTGCCACTACAGGCATAAGCGACTTCATCACCACCGTCCGCAGAGACAGCCTGTAGCGGCACACCTGGAACAGGCATAGCCGTCCAATCAACAATCCTGCCGCGCGCCAGTGCATCTGCTGCCATCAACACGATGTCATTACCGCTTGAAGCGCCATCAACCGAAACGGATCGCACTGGTGCAAACGAGGCAAGATATCCTTTAGCGGAGGGACCCTCGCCTGAGAAGGCATTCACATAGAGATCAAAGACTCCCTCAGGCAGAGACAGGGAATAGCCCCCATCAGCACCCGTCAAACCAGCTGCCGCATAACGAGCATTTTCTGCCCGCACCAGCACACCGGGTATCGCCTGGTCTGTATCAATATCCACAACCCTCCCCGTGACCTGATGCGCTCCAGACTCCAGGAACAGGTCAAGACCAATCATTGACTGGCCCGCTTCGAGGGTGAGCACTGTCACACTGTTCATATCAAAAGCCAGTTCATCTGCCGTTGGCAGCACCTGGTATTGACCGGGATAAGGGACGTTGAACAGATAATGCCCCGACTCATCCGATACAGCATAACCGTAGCCCCTGCCCCATCTGTTGACCAGTTCAATCAATACTCCTGGTATCGGGCTGCCCAAACCATCCATCACAGTACCGCTGATGGTCTGGGGCTGGCTGACTCCGGCAACCTCGAAAATTGTTTCAGCAGTGTCTGCAATAGTCGACGCCCGTAAGACATAAGAAGCCGGGGCGTGATAGCGGTCACTGGTAAGATAGTGATTCAGGGACGTTACGAGAGATCCATCCGCAAAACCATCCAGATCACCCTGAACGTTCGGATTACCAGGAAGCACACCATCCTCGACACTGAATCGACGCACAACCGGCTCTTCTGCATCAGCGGCCCCGTTGTAGTTGAGGTCGACAATCTGCTCAACGACAACTCGGTCGCTGGACAGCATGATGTTGCTGATCGTCAGTGCAACGTCAGTCGCCTCTGTTTCAATAATCGCCTCTGGCGAAACCGCAATAGTCAAAGGGGGCGGCGGAACATAAGTAATGGTGACAGATTCAAAGGATGTATTCCCAGCAACATCCGTCGCCATACAACTGAACAGGTTGTCACCTTCGAGCAATCCTGTTGCTGAATAACTCCATGCCCCAGCGACAACTGAAACAACTGCTGGAATCGAAGGTGGGTTAACTTCAACAGAGAGAGAAGCCCCGTTCTCAACAGTCCCACTGACAATCTGATTGTCCTGATCCGTCGGTGAAACAACAGCATCAACCGTCAAGGCCGGAGGCAGGGTATCGACTGTAATTGTAATTGTGGCGACGGTTGTCCCAATCTGATCAGTGGCTGAGACGGTCAGGACATTGTCTACACTCGGCACCAGGTTGCTGATGGCAAACTGCCAGGTGCCATCAGGGTTTTGTGCCAGCGAAGAAACCGACGCAGATGAACCGGCAGGGGCCACGACAGAAACGTCCAAAGAGGCATCGGCCGACACCGTCCCGCTGATCACCTGGGACAGGTTGCGGGTTGGTGTTGCATAAGAGTTAATTTCGAGAGAAGGCCCTGATATCAGCGACAGCTTTGCAACAAAGATGTCTCCTCTG
>DAOVNV010000114.1 GCA_030630015.1 Desulfuromonadales bacterium
GCAAGTGACAGCGATCAAGGTCAACGCCCACAGCGATTCAATTACTGTCGCTAATGCACTTGCTCAGAAGGCTGTTGAAGACATTGCAGCCATGTCTGCCGAGGATGATATTTTTGCAACACCTGTGACTGGGGATACTTGGGCAGGGAGCCCTTTTACCATCTCAGGGGCTGGTGTCTATAACGTGACTTATGATGTTGTGCCAAACTATGAAACAGTCACAGGACTCTCTCAAATTACTATTCACGTGCGTAGCGACAATGTGGTTGCAAATGTTCTTGGCAATAAGGTGCGCAGCGTAGATGTCATCACCTTTAAACGGTCGTTCTAGGAGTCTGGAATGTCGAACTTATCGAGCGAGCGGTATACTGGACAACGTGGTTTTTCACTGATTGAAGTAATCGTCGTGATGGCTATTTTTTCGGTGGTTGTGATGGCGGTGATGAGCCTGTTCATCCCAGCGGTAAAGTCCACATCTGTACAAACCCAGCTCAGTGATGTGCAGGCCAATCTGCGTCTGGCGATGAACCGCATGACCCAGGATCTGCTTTTGGCCGGTTTCCTGGTGAACCCAGGCTATGATGCCGGCGGCACCCTTGCTCCTGGGGCGATTTACTGGGAGGGAGACGTCAGTCCGAATGATACCGATGATCTGACTATTCGTTCCAGGGCCGTCGGGGATGCTTTTGCGCGGGTGATTGATTTCAGCAGCGGTTCAGTTGCCCTGAGCGATGATGAAATGGCATCAGCCTTTCCCCCAGGGACGTCGGTCCGGCTGTTTGCTCCGATGGTTGCTGTAGAACTGGAGTCACTGGATAACGCTTCTTATGATGAAAACAACACGAGTTATTACGATGACTATGTTTACACGGTGAATTCCCATTCAACCATGAATATCGGCGGGGTGGACCATGTGGCCCTTGATCTCGCAAGCTGTCCGTCTGATGTTCCCAAGGAAACGGTTGTCCTGAGAGTTCGCGACAACACGCAACCCCCGATGCAAACAATCCGCTACCGGGTGAACAACGGGGCGTTAGAGCGGATTGTCAACGGTTCGACCCAGATTCTGGCGCGCAATGTGGATTCTGTGACGTTCGCTTATGAAGACTCTGTCATGGGTTCGATCAAGCGTGTCGATATCACTCTGACCGGCCAGACAACTGCTTTAGGCGATGACGCCTGGTCGAGCGCGAAGGACCGGACTCTGCAGACTTCCGTGACCTTGCGCAATGTTTATTAGGGAGATGGCTATGTCAGGTTTTAATAAAAGACCGTGTGATGGCGAAAAGGGAATGGCTTTAATTATGGCCATCGGCTTTCTTGCCGTCTTAAGTATTCTCGGGGCCGTTGTCCTGCAGACAGCCACCCGCGATATCGGTACTTCCGGAGCACAAAGTCCGGAGAGGCAGGTGTTTTACGCCGCTGACCGGGCTATCGAGTACTCGATGACCCGTGGGTTGATTTTGAACATGCCGCCGAGCGGTGAAGTAGATTTAATGACAGAGCATGTCGACAATGACGCGTCGAAGAAATATCATTTCGAAGTCATCGGGACGGCTGACAGTGCACTGACGAAAGGCAAGGTTTCCGACTTGGGCCCCAATGATATGCCGGCCAGTATTTCCGAACTGTTTGGTGCTGATTTCGGGGCGAACTACTACCATGTCGAAGCCAAAGCCGTTACGCCGCCAACGGGGACGCCGCGGGCAAAATCCAACGTCAATTCCAGCATCGTGCGTCTTTTCAAACGTGATGACGACACCATCTTCCGCACCTCGCGAGGAGGTTGATATGTATCGATTTTGCAGTGTTCTTCTATTGACTGCCGCTGTTCTGCTCGGTGGCCTTGTTTCAGCTTCTGCGATAGAACTGGATGATTATCTCGGTGACTCGGCGATTTACACCGGTGCTCCAAGTGCACAGCCCCCTCCAAATGTCCTGCTGATAATCGATACCAGCCGGGCCACACTCGCGCGTGCGCCTGGTGAAGGGTATGACCCTGCCGTGTCCTACTCTAGTGATGAGGCCTTCATCAATAATCAGATCTATGTTGGCGACAATGCCGGTCAGTTCAGTTCTTCCAATTCCCTGGGGAGCGTTGTGCTTTTCGACCCAGGCACGGGGGATCCCTATGTCAACTGTTCGACGACCTTTGAGATCCCCGACCCTAACAACGAGGGCTTCACCATCACCAAGACGGTTGACACCCAAACCATTCTCGCCGACAACGGCACCTACTCGGGCGCCGGTTCCTCCATGTTTCCCAATCTCAACACCTCGGGAACCTGTGAATCCGCTCCCAAAGGTCAAGTTTATGCAACCGGTAATTACCTGAATTACATTTATTCCACTGCTGTTGTAGACAGCGGTGCCATTATTATCCAGCATTCTTATACTTACCAAAAAAACCCGGCTAAAACTGAGGACCGCACAGAGAATTTCCTGTTGACGGCGACCCTCAGCCCCGCGTCGGCGGATGAAGAGCCTGGAAATGGCATTAACTGGGAACTCTACTGGAGTAAAACAGATCTAGCGCCTACTCATATGACAGAAGAGATCTCTGGCGTACTCACAATGGTCCCGATTACCGGTTCACCAGAGACCATAACGGATGGCTGGGATACTCACTTCAATTATTACCTGGCTGATTCCGCTACTGCCAAGACCCAGCGTGAAGCTTTCTACGATGCCCTGGTGCCGGTCATCACCGGCGCCAGTTCCAAGGTGAATTTCGGTTTTTTGACCTATAACCCCAATAACCAGGGGGCTGTTATGGGATATCCCATGACTGCGACCGCCTTAGGTGAGGATCCCGGCAACCTGATTGCCGCCCTGCCCATGGGGGATGAAGACGGCGATGGAGATATCGAGGATGAGGATCCCGGGTTGATTGCGTCCGGTCCGAACCGGCCGCAATCCGAGGCGTTGTATGATGCCGGCTACTATTTTATGGTCAATAATGGTTTGTTTACCCCGCGCTACATCAACAAAGACGGCAGTAGTCCGAGCAAACAGACCGTCAACCTGACGGATCAGATCCCCAGCGACATGGTGAATGTCTGTGGCTACAATCATATCATCCTGCTGACCAACGGCCTGCCCAATCAGGATACCGGCACGCCGGACCTGGGGGACTGGGATAATGATGGATATCCGAATGAAGCTGTCTACGGCGCCGGCGCCCACTTTCTGGATGATGTCGCCTATTATCTGCACAACGTGGTGGATCTCAACGGCGATGGCCTGCCGGGGGATGTGACTGTGCATACTGTACTGGCTTTCCAGACCGTTGATGAGTTGCTCCAGAACACGGCTGAGGATGGCGGAGGCCTGTTTTACAATGTCGCCGACACCAACGGCTTGACCAAGGCGTTGCAGGAAATTCTGGCCAACATTGTTAGTGAAACGGATACCGCATTTGTTGCACCGGTTGTGCCGGCCAGTACCACCAACCGAACGATTAGCAGCAATAAAGTTTATCTGGGCCTGTTCAAGCCGCAAAACAATGCGCCCTGGCATGGCAATCTGAAAAAATACAAAGTCAGCCTTGATAACCAACTGCTGGACGTCCACGGCAACCCGGCTACTGATGAGCAGGGAGATTTTGTTTACTCACAATCTTTCTGGGGAACGGGCAGCGTTGGTGGAGTTACCAAGATTATGGGCGCTGACGGGGCGCGCAACTTGGTTCCGTCAACCTATGATCCGAATGCTCTTGCCGGTGATCCGAATGGAGTGATTGATCCTGATGGTGGTGATGGTGGCATCGTCGATGCCGGAGGCGTCGGAGGCACCCTGCAGGCGCGTGACCTGTCAGCTGATCCAAGGACAATCTACACCTACCTGACACCCGCAAACAGTGGCGTCGGTACTGCCAACGTTGTGTTGAGCGATACTTCTTCACAGAACTTTTTTGCGACGACAAACGCCAATATTTTATTCGACACCACGCTGGATGTTGCGAATACGACGGAAAAGGACAAGTTGATCAACTATGTCCACGGCTACGATGCCTACAGCACGACCCCTACAGCGAAGCGTCCGTGGATTTTTGGTGACATCCTGCACTCCAAGCCGCTGGTATTCAACTATACGAACTACAGCGACACTTATGAAACAACCTGCACTGATTTTTCAAATATGGCGGCGGATTTCAATTCAACGATCATTTTTGTCGGCGCCAACGACGGCATGCTGCACGCGTTCCGGGATTGTGACGGCAAGGAGCTTTGGTCTTTTATCCCGCCCAGTCTGTTGCCCGACCTGAAAAACCTGCCGGATCCGGGTCACAAATATTATGTCGATGCGCCATCTTCGGCGTATGTGCATGACTTTGACAACGATGGCATCATTGAAAAAACGGCAGGTGACGCCGTGATTTTGATTTTCGGCTTGCGTCGAGGCGGTGGCAATGCCTACCTGACTGCAAACGATCCGCGTGGTTCCTATGTTGCGCTTGACGTGACCGACCCGATGAACCCGGAGTTCTTGTGGGAAATAGATAACGCAACTTTCAGTGAAATGGGCGAAACCTGGAGCCAGCCGCGGCTGCACAAGGTCATTGACAGCAGTGGCGCTGAGAAACTGGTCATGTTTGTCGGGGCGGGTTACGACAACAACGAAGACCGGCGTTGGGGCAATACCCAGGATTTCCCAACGTCGATTGTGACCGACCCGGTTGACCCGTCGACCGATACCGACACTACCGTGCAAACTGATGACGGCAATGTCGCCGGGGTGACCTCAGACACGGGAGGCTCGCAACTTAATCCCAAGGGTCGGGGCCTGTATGTGATCGAAGTCGCCACTTTAAATAAAGATGCTTCCGGGGACTATAATCCGGATTTTTCGACAACAGGATCATTAGTTTGGAAGTTTACAAATGCTGATGACTCTACGAACATGACCTTCTCAATCCCTTCCGATCTGTCGGTTCTCGATTGGGATGGCGACGGTTTTGCCGATCGGATCTATGCCGGGGATACCGGTGGTCAGATGTGGCGGTTCGATCTGCCGATTGATAGAACCGGAGCTACTTGGGTTGGAGATACTGCTAACTGGATCGGTAACATCATTTTCAAGGCCAATCCTGGCTATACAGGAACGGTTGCCTCGGATGGGACTGTAACCAGTTCAACTGACAGCACCAATGGCCGAAAAATCTTCTACCGCCCGGCAGTGGCGCGCTACGGCAGTTCTGCCATGCTGTATTTCGGGTCGGGCGATCGTGAGCATCCCTTGAACCTGCATTCTAGTGACCGGATGTACATGTTGTTTGATCGTGGTCAGGATACCAGCTCGTTTAAAGAAGAGGCGGACCTGATCGATGTGACGGACAACACCCTCCAGGAAAGCAGCAGTACTGACCAGATCACCGGCCTGTTGACGGAGTTGTATGATACCGCCAACTACGGCTGGTACATTCGCCTGGAAAACGACGGTGAAAAGATGCTTGCTCCTCCCGTGGTTTTCTTCGGCCAGGTGTTCTATACGACTTATGCGCCACTGGTGGGACAAGTCAGTGAATGTGAGGTCGGCAACCTCGGGGTCTCACGGCTCTACCACCTGGATTTCCATACCGGGGAAGCGGTCTTCAACTATGACGTCACCAATGACAATGATACGAGCGAAACCAATCAGCGGGCGATGGGTGAAGATGGCGTCATCCTGAAGAAGTCGGACAGGGTGCGTACGCTGGGTGAAGGTATCCCTTCCGGTATTGTGACCCTGATTGACGCCGGCGGTAAAGTGACCATGATGATCAGTGCCAGTAACCGGGTCGGAACCTACCAGGCCCCGGACGCAAAACTGATTACCCCGGTTTACTGGATGCAATGGAACGATTAACTTAGAAGCCTCAGTGTAGTCAGGCCCGGTCGATGATGAGAAATTGGCCGGGCCTGTTGCGTTACATCCAAAAGTTAGAGAGGGAACTTGAGATGAGATATTTATTCAGGGCGTTTGTCGTATGCTCTTGTCTTTGCTTGTTGGTGGCTTGCGGTGAAGACCCCAAACCAGTAGCGAAAGAGGTGGATTGGGATCGGTTGACTGCCGCCAAGGAAGACAGAACCAAGCCGAGGCATGCACCGGTGGAGCAGCACGTCTCCCAGACTGAAGCAGGCGGGGTCAAACTGCGGATTCTGCCGGATAATCCGAACTCTCTGGATTGTCTCAGCATGGTGGTTGAAGGAAAGCCCGGTCATCCAGGGATGCGATGGAAAGTTAATGGGCAACCGCTGGAAGGGCAGACGGGCCGCCAGTTGTGCGGGGACTTCTTCAAACGCGGCGATCAAGTTACGGCCGAAGTCGGGACGATTGACGTCGGGGCCAGCATGACAGTCACAATCGACAATGCACCGCCCAGGGTGACGGATATCTCATCTACTCCGGACCAGGTTTTTGCCGGAAAGACAGTGAGCGTCATACCGGTGGCGGAGGATGTCGATGGTGACGAGGTTGAGTTCCGTTATCAGTGGCTGGTCAATGGAGAAGCGAAACCGCTTCTGGAGGAGTCGTCCCTGCCGGGGGATGCATTTACCAAGGGTGATACGATCCAGTTGTTGATTACTCCTACGGACGGATTTGATGATGGCGAAGTTTATCAAAGTTTCGCGATGACCATTCCCAATGCCCCGCCGGTGATCACGTCACAACCGCCGCAGTCGTTCGAAGCACACGAATACAGTTACCAGGTGGAAGCGAGCGACCCCGATGACTCCGAACTGTCTTTCAGCCTTAATGACCCACCCGCAGGGATGAGCATTAGTGCATCCGGGTTGATCAGTTGGCCGCTGGCCGAGGTTGAACCAGGCGATTACAAGCTCTCCATCGTCGTGACTGATCCGGATGGCGATACAGCGACCCAGGAGTTTACGCTTATGTTACAGCCTCAGTAAGGCAGTGGCGGATCACGCGTACCAGCGAAAACCGGCACATGCCGGTTTTCGCTTTGTCCCCTTTTATATCTGTTGCAATCCCCCAAAAACTGACATAGAACCGATGCATTGATGTCTGCAGTATATGCAGATTTGTAAGGGAACAGTGCTGAGTTTTGAGCGATGAGTCCTGAGGGGACTGTCCCGGTTTCTCACGGGACTGTCCCCGGCTCGTGCCGAACCGCGTGCCTGCTTGCGAGGCTGCTCCCGATTTTGATTTCCAATTTTCTGGAGGGAAAGATGTCATCACTGCGGTGTGGCCGGGAAGCCCTTCCCGGGCTGTTCCTGACCCCATTCTTCTTGTTCTGCCTATGCATTGCACCATTATCTACGCATGCATTTACTGCAAATTTCCTGGGTGATTACGAAGAAGTCGCTGTCATGGAAGTCTCCGGCGTCTACGATGCGCTGGTTGACGATCAATGGAACCACGAACCGCGCAAGGTGATCGCACGGGAATTCTACCGCAACCATGGTGATGATTATGATTTCCTGGTGATCTTCACCAATTTCGATTTTCTGCTTCCGGAAATCGGGGCGGCGGCCTATTTCACCCCTGTTCAGAACCAGATTCAGGGGATCGGTCTGGATCTCTTCAATTATTCCTCTGATTATTCTCCAAATGGTTCCGCTCTCAGCCGTCTGCAGGGCACCATCGACATGGCCAACCTGAGCAATCACGTGCTCGATCCGGCCGATGCAGGCTTCGAAACAACGCTTAAGGTTCTGGCCCATGAGATGAGCCACCGTTGGGGAGCCTACGTCC
>DAOVNV010000121.1 GCA_030630015.1 Desulfuromonadales bacterium
ACATAGGAATCCTTGCCGCCGGAAAGAGCAACCATAATCCGGTCGCCAGACTCAATCAGGTTGAAATCACCGATAGCCTGGCCGACCAATTTCTTGATGCGTCGAAAAAGCTTATCTTCAAACAATGCCAAGCTTATCCTCCTGCATGACCGGCGCCAAGTAGCACCGCTCCAAAATTGCCGACAGGCTGCTAGCTTTACACATCCATCTGGTCAGCCTTCCAGAGAGCCACCGCGCTGTAGGTTCTGGCCCAGTAATTGGCCTTTTCTTCTGAGGGATACCTGAAAAAATCCTGCGTCCAGCCAAAAGCAGGATTTTGATAAAGATCGCGCAGCACATTGGCAATGTGTTTTGCCTTCCAGTCGGCGTTGATCAGAAAATCGTGCACCATCCCTATCATTTTTTTGGGCTGCAGAGCCGAGGGATTGGGATGATGAATAATGTCTCGCGTCCAATCGGAAATCCTCTCCTCCCTTCTGGCCCTTTCCGCGGCCGCCCCCCTAGGTAGATCCTCCTGACTCTCAAACTCCTGATGGAAGCGATAGAGGTCTGAAGCCCGGTACTCGTTTACCAGGTCGATCAGAGTTTCGTTGGAGCAAGGGATCTCTCCGGAGAAATTCTGAGCCTGTTCGGCAGCTTTTTCCAGATTCCACATGCAGTCGAGGACATAGTCGATATCATCAGTGGCCTGGACTTTTGTCCCGTCGAAACATGTTCCGATCACATCGACCAGGGGGGGATGTTGATCGAAACCGTATTTTTCCTGATTCTTTTTGTGCAGGGAAAAAGGGCTGCGGATGGATCGCATAAAGGGAGAGCCTTCACACCAGGAATTATCGAAATTGACACACCGCTCACAACTGTCGGCAATGGTCACCGGAAGCAGCCCCTTCGCTTCGTTCTCCTGAAAGGCCTTCATGGTCACCAGGGAGATATACTCGGCAAGCTTGCCAAGGCCACTAAACACAGCGGCAGCCTCCAGGCTGACCCCGTACCATCTTCGGATGTCCTGCGGGTCAACGTAGGTGCATGCCTTAACCAGGTCTTCTTCTACAAAGCCTATCTTTCTGACCTCCTCTGTCGCCCGCTGATTAACAAGATTTTGGAACAAAACATGGATGCCGGACGGGGTATAGTCGAGAAGATAGGGGAGCCCCCTGGTTTGCAGGAAGTCCTCAACAAACCTGATCAGGGGAAGAATCTGATCGAAAAGCTGCCGCTGCGTTTTCTGGTCTGTATAGAGCTGGTGATTTTCATTTTCCAGAAAGATCTCGAAATCAAGCGGCATGAGCACAGACTGTGACTTTTCCCCAACCACCGGGAGATGAACCTGCAGAGCCCGTTGTACGCTCAGGTGAGGCAAGGAAGCAACAGGCTCGGCCAGAGCCGGGAAAATTGGATCAAGCCCCGAGTCTGCCAGTTCACGACCGGTCGCTATAACATAGTGACTGAATGCAAAGCAGTTCTTCAGCTGTTCAATTACGCTCTGATAATATTGGTGAGCATCCATAGGTACCTCCCACAAGGCCTGACTTTCAACCTTACCGTCTCAAAACAGATCGGAACTCGTTGCGCATGAAAATGGACAGACAGCCTGATTTTTGATCTGCCAGTTAAAGGAGCGGCTTCACAAAACTCAAAAAGGCTTTGGTCCCCCGGGCGCCGATTTCCTTGCCGGCATTGTCAGCGTCAACGGCCGGAAAGCTGCCGACGTCCCGGTAATTGTCATAGAAGTCCGAGTGATCAACATCAACGCCCTCCTTGCCCTCGATAAGCTCGAACGAAGCGGAATAGCGGAATGGCCAGATGTCAACCAGGGGGAGAATATTGGAAAGCTTTACGAAAACGGCATTCAGATGGCCGATCCCGAGAGGGATCTTCTTTTTTGCTACAAACCACGAGTTTTGGGGCGCCATATCCAGCCTGATCTTTTCCTGCAGCAGGCCGGCAAACTGCCTGTCCCGGATGAACAGGCCAGCCTCCGTATTGAGGTTTTCACTGCGCGGATCCAGGTTGTACGACCCGATGAAGGCGACTTCATCATCGATAACCAGCGATTTGGCATGCAGGCACAGATAGGGCTTCTCCTCCCTGGCTCTCTCCGATGCAGGAACCTGCGCCTCGTCATCTTCATCAGCAGCTTTTTCTGTGGCGGTGGCCTCCTGTTGCTCAGGCAGGATCGGGTCTGCAACTCCTGACCTTGCAAGGTTGGGTGCAAAGGCATGCATATCGCCGGGCACAGGCTTGAACTCATAAATCCTGAACCCGAGTGTCTGCAGGTAGGTCTGCTTCTGCTTGTAAGAAAGCGCGTAGACATGCCAACTGTCCGTTGCCGCCAGGCTGTTGGTTGAAATCCGGATGTCAATCTCCGGATACTCTTTCCGCAGGTCCCTGAAAAGATCGATTGCCGGCGCCGACAGGACCAGGTAAGGCGTCTGGATCGTGACAGTCCGCTTTGCCTCGGCAACCAGCCTGGCCAGTTCATGCGTCACGCGGCTGCGGCCATTGTCTGTCAGGAAACCACGCTCGACCTTCCAGGGATCATCCGCGACAAAATAAGCAAATTCGACCCCGAGCATCGGATCGATGAAAAGCCTGCTGATGAGATCAGGGCGATTTGCGGCCCGGTCGACCTTTTCGAACAAGTCGTCAATCCGGAAGCTCTCCCTGGTCCCCCAGATCTTGACCTTGCCCCGTTTTTTGAGCCTCTGGACATCCGTAAATTCAGCGAGTCTGACAGAATGTTCGAAATCCCAGTAGGCCTGGAAGCTGGCCTTCATCTCCCTGGCAACCGTACCGATGACCAGGATGTCGCGGTCCTTGTAATTCATGCCCGGCGCATGGTCGAAGTAGGCGTCCTGATAGTTGCGGCCACCGGTGATGCCGATCATGCCGTCGACGATGAAGATTTTGTTGTGCATTCGCTGATTGAAGCGTGTGAACTTGAACACCAAGGCGAAGAGCTTGTCGAGAAAGGAGGGTTCAGCCTTGGGCCGGCCGGTCAGTCCGCTGACCGGGTTGTACATTTTGACTTCCAGGTTGGGGTGCACGGAGGCAAGAAAGGTTGCAATTTCGACATGCTGCTCCGAGGCGAGATGATCAACCAGCACCTGTACCTTGACGCCTCTTCTGGCGGCCTGGACCAGCTCATACATGACCAGGCGTCCCGCCTGGTCATTGACCCAGATAATTGTTTGAATACCAATACTGTCCCGGGCGCTGCGGATCAAGTGGATGCGTGCCAGCAGTGCTTCGCTGCCGACATCCAGTAGTGTGACGAAGTTTTTGTCAGGGCTGGCAGCCGTCAGCAAGTCAGCGTGGGCAAGCAGGGGGGATTCCAATGGTGCGGGAGGGGCCTGGTCCTGAACATGACCGGTTGCGCCGGGCAGTTCCCTTCTGATACTGCAGGCAGAGATCGCTAGCAGCAGGAACAACAGAAGAAGCAGAGGAACAGGCTTGTACAGCTTCCCCGACAAGGGCATTTCTCCCTGTTTGGTATTAAACCTGGATCCGTGAGTCCGTTAGTTTCTCACGGACTCAGATTCAATGCACTGCCCAAGTATACCTGATGATCAATTGTGTTCCAATTCTTCAGTATGCGACTCACGCAGACCTAACTGTCGCCGCACATCCTCGAGAACCAGATACAGGGACGGGATCAGCAGCAGGGTGATGCCGGTGGCGAACATGATGCCGAACGCCAGACTGATTGCCATTGGGATCAAAAACTGGGCCTGCACGCTGGTTTCCAGGATCATCGGCATCAAACCGAAGAAGGTGGTCAGCGAGGTCAACAGGATCGGCCGGAAGCGCCTCTGCCCTGCCGCCATGATGGCATCGAACATGGGCACCCCCTTACGACGATGGCGATTGACATAGTCGATCAGCAGCAGCGAATCATTAACCACCACGCCGGACAGGGCGACGATGCCGAAAATACTCAGGATGCTCAGGTCGAACCCCATCACGAAATGGCCGAGAACCGCCCCGACAACCCCGAACGGGATTGCCGCCATGATCAGCAACGGCTGCGAGTAGCTGCGGAACGGGATCGCCAGCAATGCGAAGATCCCGATCATGGCCAGCAGGAAACCACTTTTCATACTTTCCATCGATTCCCGCCGATTCTTGTCTTCGCCTTCGAGATCATAGCTGAGGCCAGGATAATCAGCCATCAGCTTCGGCAAGGAAACCCGTTTCAGTTCTTCGAGGATTTCTTCGGCATTGGCCACCTCGCTGTTCACATAACCCTCGACACTGATCACCCGCTTGCGGTCGGTGCGATTGATGGTGCTGAAACCACGGCTTTCGACAATCTCTGCCGCCCGGTTGAGAGGCATTTCACCGCCACCCGGCACCCTGATGCGCATCGACTCCAGATCCCACAGACGTTTACGGCTTTCTTCAGGGTAGCGAACCTGAACCTTAACCTCGTTGCGTCCGCGCTGCAGGCGCAGGGCTTCAGCGCCATAGAAAGCCGCCCGCAACTGCCGGCCCAGTTCTTCCTCGGTGACCCCTAAAGTTCTGGCCTCAGGCTTGAGTCGGACTTTGAGTTCACGCTTGCCGAGGGTGTAGTTATCGGTGATGTCGTTGGTCCCGGGATAAGTCGCGATGATCGTTTTCAAACGTTCAGCGGTCAGATCCAGAACGGCGAAATCCTCGTGGGCCAGTTGGATGTTGATGTTCGCGCCAAGGTGCATCAGGTTTGAGGTAAACGTTAGAGTTTCGACACCCGGGATCTCACCGATCTCCTCCCGCCAGCGTTCAGAAATTTCCGAAGCAACAATGCCCCGGTCCTCACTCGGAGTAAGATACATGTTGATACTGGCCAGATTGCTGCCCGCAGTGGAGATCGCCCCACCCGGCCCCCGGTCCAGGACCGAAGAACCAACTGCCGCGTAAATGTTGCGCAGAACGCTTCCTCCCTCCGGCAGCTGGCTGTCGAAGTCCTCAGCCACCTTCAGGCCGGCCTTGACAATCCGGTCCTGAATCACCGCAGTCTGGGCCACCGGCGTTCCGGGGGCCAGTTCGAGAGAAACCCGGATATCGTCGCCGTCGACCTCCGGCATAAAGCGAAACTTGACGATCCCGCCGCCGACCAGCCCAACCCCGGCGATCAACAGGATGGCGATCGCCGCCGCCACAGTGGCATAGCGGTAGCGCAAACTGAGGTCTAAGGTCTTGCGGTAAGGTCCCCGGACGAACTTCTCCAGACCGGATCCGAAACGACGCCTCACCCTGTCAATCCCGCCCATTATCCCACCTGGAGCCTGGCGAGGCTTACCGAGGGCCAAGTGGGCCGGCAAAATGACCAGACATTCCACCAGGGAGACCAGCAAAATCGCGATAACAATGGCCGGAATCACCATGATGAACTTGCCCATAATCCCGCTGGTATAGAGCAGGGGCAGAAATGCCGTCACCGAAGTCAATATGGCAAAGGTGACCGGTTGAGCGACCTCTATCGCTCCCGCCATGGCGGCCTGCAGGTATGGAACCCCGGCCTGACGCTGCTCATAGATGTTCTCGCCGACAACAATAGCATCGTCGACTACGATGCCGAGCGCCATGATGAAGGCAAACAGGGAAATCATGTTGATCGAGACATCCATAGCCGGCATGAACAGCAGGGCGCCGCAGAATGAGATCGGAATGCCGAGCATGACCCACAGGGCCAGGCGGATCTCGAGGAACAAGCTCAGAATGAAAAAAACCAGCACCAGGCCGATCAGCGCGTTCTTGACCAACAGATCCCTGCGGCTTTTAAACAGCTCCGAGTCGTCTTTCAGGGTATCCAGATTAACTGACTCGGGCAGTTGGAAACGTTTCTGTGCCACGAATGCCTTGACATCGATGGCAATTTGGGTTGGTTTCTGATCACCGACCCGGTAAATTTTGACCATCGCCGCCGGTTTGCCGTCGAAACTGGCGAACTGGTCCGTCTCTTCGAAGCCGTCATTAATATCTGCAATATCGCCGAGACTGACTTCGGTCCCATCGGCGGTGGTCAGAATGACGATATCGGCATATTCTGCACCAGTGTAGCGTCTTTCCTTGGTCCGCACGAGGATCTCTCCGCCGAGAGTTTTGATTGTTCCCCCGGGAATATCCAGAGAGGCCTGGCGAACTCTGGCGGCAACCTGATTCAGGGTCAAGCCATAGCGCCGCAGGTGATCTTCGGAAATATTGATGGAAATTTCATAGGGCCGCACACCATCCAGATCCACCTGGGTAATGCCGGGCATAAGCAAAAGTTCGTCACGAATCTGTTCAGCCTGCTCGCGCAAGCTGCGCTCCGACAGTTCACCGAACACAACAACAGAAATGACTTCGCGCCGGTTCAGCATCTTGCTGATCACTGGCTCTTCGGCATCCTGCGGAAAGGTAGTGATGCGATCCACCTCACTCTTGATATCCTGCAGGACCGCATCAATATCAACACCGGTCTCCGTCTCGTCGATGACTATGCCAAAGCCTTCGCCCGCCTGTGAGGTGATCTGCTTGATACCGTCAATCCCGGTAAGGTTTTCCTCGACCTTGAGGATCACACCTTCCTCGACCTCTTCCGGCCCGGCACCGGGGTAGGCCACCTCAACCGTGATCCGGTCGAGGGTGATCTCAGGAAACACTTCCTGCTTAACCCCCAGCCCCATGATCAAGCCGCCCACGATCAGCACCATCATCAGCAGATTGGCGGCTACATGGTTCTGGGTCATCCAGCGGATAGCACCATTCATTGCCGGGCCTCCGACACTTGCGGCCGCAACAGCATGCCATCAGCAGCTCCGGACAGGTTGGTCAGAACGATCCGTTCGCCCTCTTCCAGGCCGGCGGAAACCAGGATTTCATCACGCTCGCGACGCACGATTTCCACCTTGCGCATCCTGAGCTTGTCCTCTGCATCCACCACCCAGACCGTGTCATCATCATGCAGGGCCAGACGCGGTATCGCGGTAATCTTATCCAGCAAACTGCCCTTGACGAGCACCCTGACAAAGGTCCCCGGGGCCAGATCTGGTCCTGCGGCCTGCATGGCATTGCGCTGCCCGAAAGGATCTGCGACGCTGATCACCAAGCTGGCCATCCGGTTGCGCGGGTCGATATCCCCGAGGACGCGGTTGACCCTGCCCTGCCAGGGATAAACCTGGGTGCCGACTTCGAGCATGACCTCGGCGGATGAACCTGCTTGCGAGCCGCCCTGGCCCGGGATCTGCAGCCACTCAAGCTCCTCCAGCGGCAAGGAGACGATAATTTCCGCCTCGTCCGTGCCGGCAATGGTCGCGACACTGCTTCCCGACTTGACGTACTGCCCGGCATCAACATGTTCGCTGCGCACATAGCTGTTGAACGGTGCGACGATGCGGGTCCTTTTCAGAGCAAGTTTAGACTGCTCGACCGCCGCTCTGGCCGCTGCCCGCTGGGCCTCGGCACTCTTCATCT
>DAOVNV010000117.1 GCA_030630015.1 Desulfuromonadales bacterium
TGCCAAGCCGCTTGAAATGATCCATTTCCAGCTCGAGAACCTCACTCAACATTTCAAGAAGGCTGCACTCATCCAGGCAGACCAGCTGTTTTTTGGAGAAGGCCAGTATATTGCCGAGCATCTCCTCCATACGTCGTACTTCACGGGCAATGATTGAAGCATATTCGTTCGAACGGGGGTCACCGAGATCCTGCCGTTCCAGGCGCTGTGCAAAACCCCCGATCGACACCAACGGGTTCTTCAGCTCGTGAGCAACCTGCGCGGCCATCTCGCCAAGCACAGCCAGTTTTTCCCCCTGGATCAAACGCTCCTGAACCTCACGTAGATCCTCATGCGCCCGTTCAAGACGCTGGACCAATCGGGCATTCTCCAGAGCGGCACCAGCCTGGCTGGCAAACAGCTCCAAAAACCAAAGGCAGGCCGGGGTAATCTGCTCACGAGAAACCGGGTTATCCACCAGCAAAACACCCAACGCGCGATCACGGCCTGATAGAGGCGCACAGGCATAAGGCCCCAGGTCGAGTTCCCGCGCCAGGCGTGCGGAAGAAGCCTCCCCGTTATCTGGATGCGGAACAAGAACCACCTGCCGAGAGAGATAAGCCTTGGCCAAAGCGTTGTCCTCGGCATTCAGAAGCAACCGCTGCTTGATAACTTTCCGATTGAGTAAAGTGGCCCGTTGCGCCTCAATTACATCGAGACCAAGGTGCGGTATGTCCAGGATCAGATCTTCCGTCCCGACGGACAAAGCTTCCACGGCAGCATCCCGGGAGACACCAAGCATCCCCTGCAAGACTCCGGTTTTCTCGTTGGCAGTGAACAACATCGCGCGTTCAAACCCAGCCCCTTCCGGAAGGACTGCTGCAGAAAGCACCAGATGGGTCAACTCATCAAGATTTAATGTGCTGTGCAGGGCTCTCGAAATCCGGTAGAGCAGACGGAATTCACGAAGCTGACGCACGTGGCTTTCTCTTCCACCAGAACCAGCTTCCATGTCGGGCTGTGAGGCGATATCTTCAGGTGCGCAAAGTAATCCAGCCAAACTGGTACTGACAGCACTGGCGACAGTACCATCGGCTTCACAGAATTCGATACCGTCACCCAGACCGCAGACCAACAGGCCGCAAAGACCATGTTTGCCGCGAGTGGGATAGACCCAATGATGTTCAACCTGCCCAGACCTCTCTTCGTTCACGAGTTCCTGCCAGGGGGTCCCAGACAAGGGCTGCGGGCTCAACAACCAGCCCGGTGCAGTGGACGTTCCACATGCGCGAGTGATCAGCAGACCCTGAGCATCAAGGACCAGAAAAGCTGCGTAAGAGAGATTTAAACTTTGGGAAAGGTGCCCGAGAAGGCGTTGTGCTGTTCGGTAAGGATCGCCCGGCAGTTTGACGCAGAGCCGGGCGTAATCATGCAGGAGTTGAAAATTATCGCACGGCATGACAACCTCCAGTCAGCCGGTGGACATCGGTCGGCAGATCAGCTTATTTTCTCCTGGCGTTCCTGCTCGGTCTTGCATTCGATACAGAGAGTGGTCACCGGACGTGCCTTAAGACGCGCCCTGCCGATCTCCTCGCCGCATTCTTCACAAATACCGAATTCGCCGGCTTCGATCCGCTCCATGGCTTCACGGATCTTGTTGATCAGTTTTCGCTCACGATCACGGATGCGCAATTCGAAATTGCGATCGGATTCCAGCGAGGCCCGATCCGTTGGATCGGGAAAATTGGTTTTCTCGTCCGTCATAGACGAAACCGTCTTGTCAGCCCCCCGCAAAAGCTGGTCCATCTGGTCTTGCAGGATCTGACGAAACTCTTCTTCCACTTCTTTTTTCATCTGTCCCACTCCTTAAGCATTTGAACGGGCACAACTTAAATGAATTACCGGTTCAAGTCAACCCATAATACCTTCAACGTACAAACTGGGCAACCAAGATGTAAGCCAAGGCGACCACGGCCAGCCAGACCGCAACGACATCGGCCTGGCGTACTGGCGGCTTGACAGCAAGCTGCCGTGTCTCATCGGTTACCGCAGCCTCCGGGACCGCTGCAACCAGGCATCGGACCAGGCCAGGAAAATCCGCATACGAATTCGAAAGGATCAGGTATTCATCCTCCCCGGCAACCAAGGTCATGAACACCCGGTTGCGTACCCTGACCGTTTCAAGGGAGGTCACATCGGCAAAGGCCATCTCTTTGTTGTGCATTGGGCGGAAGGCCCTGACACACTCCGAGTCGATCTCGATCCTTCGCCAGGCACTTTGTGCAAACATGATCGCGAGCGGCAACAGCAAAACGGCCAGGATCACGACCTTGGCAATGGGCTGAGCCTGGATCAGGCAGACAACCAGCAATGCCAGGGTCATCACGACCAGCAAACCAAGGGGGATGACAAAAGTCCTCCTGATAACAAACGTCTGTTTCTCTTTCATGAACATTCCCCGTTGGTTCGAACAAAATCCCCGCTGCGTCCTCCAGATTTGCGCATGAGTCGAACGTTGCCGAGCAGCATGGTTCTGTCCACTGCCTTGCACATATCATAAATCGTCAGACCCGCCACGGTGACCGCCGTCAGCGCCTCCATTTCCACACCCGTCTGACCGGCAACCTTGACGGTGGCCTCAATGAGGATCCGGCTCCTTTCATGGTCTGGCGTAAACTCGACCTGGACGGAATTAATCAACAGAGGATGACAAAGCGGAATGAGGTCGGGCGTTTTTTTCGCGGCCATGATCCCGGCGACCCGCGCGACATTCAGGACGTCGCCCTTTCCCATATTGCAATTCAGTATCCTGCTCAAGGTCGACGACTGCATCAAAACCTCACCACAGGCAACAGCCACCCGCTCAGTGGTATGCTTGTTCCCGACATCCACCATGATTGCACGACCCTTGTCGTCGAAATGCGTCAGCTTTTCACCCATTGTTCATTCCTTTAGAGCCACTCCAAATTAGTTTCCACCTGGAAACGGCCCTTTCCTCTATGGGCCCTGTGCCCCTGCATCTCGCCTCATGGCACCTACTTCTGGCCGCGTTAATTTATTCAGCTATCCGAAAAGGACCTGCAATGCCTCCTCAGCCGTTCTGACCCCGATCATCTCCATTCCGGCAGGCCGGTCAAGGGACTTGAGATTATTTGCCGGCAACAGGCATTGATCGAAACCGAGCCGGGCTGCTTCCTTGACGCGCAGTTCCGGGCGAGAAACAGCACGGACTTCACCCGCCAGGCCGACTTCGCCAAACAGGACAGTCCGCTGCGGCACGGGCCGATTGAGATGACTCGACGCCAGCGCCGCAATTACTCCCAGATCAACGGCCGGCTCGTTGAGCCGCACCCCGCCGGCAACATTCAGGAAAATATCCTGGGCCAGCATTGCATAGCCGACCTTCTTCTCCAGTACGGCCACGAGCAACGAAACCCGGTTGGCATCGATCCCCATCGTGGTACGCCGCGGGGTACCGAAAGCCGCCCCCGAGACCAGGGCCTGCAGTTCCACCAGGATCGGTCGAGCCCCCTCCATTGCCGGCACAACCACGCTGCCAGCCGCATCCCTGGGGCGTTCCGCAAGAAACAGCTCAGAGGGATTGGGGACCTCGGTCATGCCAATATCCTTCATCTCGAACACACCGATTTCATTGGTCGAGCCGAAACGGTTCTTGACTGCGCGCAGAATCCGGTAGGGGTGGCCGGCATCTCCCTCGAAATAGAGCACCGTGTCAACCATGTGCTCCAGCATGCGGGGACCAGCAATCGAGCCGTCCTTGGTGACGTGACCGACGATGAAGGTCGGGAGGCCCTCGTTCTTGGCCAGGTGCATCAGGCGCCCGGCACATTCACGAACCTGGCTGACACTCCCCGGAGCGGATTCAAGCGCCGCAGTAAACACCGTCTGGATTGAATCGACCACAAGGTATCCCGGCTTCAACTGCCGGACCCGCTCCAGGATTGCTTCAAGGGTATTCTCGGCGAGCAGGTAAAGATCGTCAGCACTCACCCCGAGACGCTCCGCACGCAGCTTGACCTGCCGCGCAGATTCCTCAGCCGTTGCATAGAGTACGGGTCCAATTCCGGCCCAACGGTCAGCAGCCTGGAGCAACAGGGTCGATTTGCCGATCCCAGGATCACCCCCGATCAGGGTGAAGGAACCGGGGACGACACCGCCGCCGAGAACCCGGTCAAACTCGCCGATTCCACAACGATGACGATCCTCCTCGGCACCCGCGACTTCAGCCAGGCGCACCGGCTCGTTACCGGTGGCCAGTTCGACCGGTCGGCCGCCTTTTGCGACCGTGACCGTTTCTTCCACCAGGCTGTTCCACTGGCCGCAATCGGGGCACTTGCCCAGCCACTTCGGGCTCTGCATGCCGCACTGCTGGCAGGTGAATATGTTCTTCTGTTTAATAGCCATCGGCTCCTCGACGAGTCATTCTATGACCAGGCTTCTGCAGTGTCAACGCCCAGACTTAACATCTTGGAAGTTCTATACAATCAACGACAAATACATTATGTTTGGAATTGTTGGCGATCACCACCTCAAACCCGGATCCTGATTGTGCAGAGCAACCTCTTTTTCCTCGCCGCTTTCATTTTGACCCTGACAGGGATGACCCTGTTCGCCATCGGCCGCGGCAAAGTTCAGAATGCCGAGGATTTCTCGGTTGCCGGCCGGGACGCCGGCAGCTGGTCGGTTGCCGGGGCGATTATGGGAACCCTGGTTGGCGGTGCATCGACCATTGGTACGGCACAGCTGGCCTTCCTATACGGGCTCTCGGCCTGGTGGTTCACGCTCGGGGCCGGCCTCGCCTGCCTGTTTCTCGGCCTTTTCATGGCCACCCCGCTGCAAAAGGGCGCAGTGGAAACCATTCCTCAATTCATCTCCCGCTATCACGGAAGCCGGGCCAGATCTTGGGCGAGCATTTTCTCCTCCCTGGGCATGTTCATCCATATCGTCGCGCAACTTCTGGCGTGCGGTGCACTCCTTTCAAGCCTGTTCGGCCTGTCGATGTTCAACGCAGCACTCATCTCTTCCCTGCTGGTAGCGCTGGTCACCCTGCGCGGCGGCATGCGCAGCGCCGGACCGGTCGGACTGGTCAAGCTGCTGCTGCTTTACTGCACCATGGTCGGGGCCGGAGTGCTGGCGTTTATCAAGTCCGGTGGTGCAACCGGTCTGGACGCTTTTTTCCCTGACTTTCCCTGGTTCAGCCTGTTCGGTTACGGCGTACAAAACGGTCTCTCGGACCTGCTTTCCATGCTGGTTGGCGTCGTTTCAACCCAGATTTATCTACAGGCAATTTTCTCTGCACGCAGCCCGCAGGCCGCCAGGAAGGGGGCTTTCTACAGTGCATTCCTGATCCCTCCCATAGGTCTTTTCGGCATTTCTGTCGGGTTGTACATGCGCCGCATCCAGCCGGAACTGGACAGCGCCCTGGCCCTGCCGACTTTTTTGCTGGAAAACTTCCCGCCATTCCTCGCCGGACCGGCTTTTGCCATTCTGCTGTTCGCTGCCGTGGGGACAGCCTCCGGGCTGACCCTCGGGGTGGGAACAACCCTGCAGGTGGACTTGCTGTCACGCTTTGCCAAGGGTCCCGAAAATCGGCTTCGTCAGTTGCGCCTCGCCACCATAGGCGTTCTGGCGACTGCGTTGGTCCTGTTGCTGCTCAATCTCGGATCAGCCATCATGCAGTGGAGTTTTCTCTCCATGGGACTGCGCGGCGCCACCCTCGCCCTGCCGCTTCTGGCCGCCATCTTCTGGGGAGGGAAAACCAGTCGGCGCGGTGGAGCCATGGCTATCCTGCTTGGCCCGGTTGCAGTCATTTTAACAGGGCTGAGCGGTTGGCCGGACTTGCCGCCGCTCTATGTCGGGCTGACGGTTGCCCTGGCTTGTCTTGTTTTAGGAAAACTGGCGGATAGGAAACCAGGAGGCTGAAACAGCAGCCATTTGCACACCGAAAGCTGTCTGTTATACTACGGCAAGTATCCTCATTAAAATCTCTACGCTACGGCCCGTCAAGTCCGACAGGCCCCGAGGAGGTATCACATGCGCACCCTACTACTGCTCATCATCAGCATCATATTAACTGCAGGCCTGGCCCTGGCGGTTCCCCCTGGCAAATCCCTGAAATTCAGTAACAGCCCGATGGGCACGGTCACGTTTGACGGCAAACTGCACAAGGACGCAGGCAACAGCTGCAAGGACTGCCACAACAAAGACATGTTCCCCAAAATGAAGCAGGGGACGGTCAAGATCACCATGAACGAAATTTATGCCGGCAAGTACTGTGGTGTCTGCCATAACGGCCAGCGTGCATTCGAAGCCAAGACCAGCTGCAACCGCTGTCACGTTAAACAGTAGCGAGCAGCGAGTAGCGCGCAACATCTGATAAACCAAGGCCCGCCAGTTAACTCTGGCGGGCCTTCTGTCTAAAACCTCAGCACTCATCGCTCAGCACTCAGCACTGCCGTTAAGCTTGCCGTTTCTGTTGCGGGAGATAGGATTCGAAAGCCTTCTTGTCCAGGGCACAGCGGTGGGCTTCTTCAGCACCGACATGTCGTGCCTTGAGCAAATCCATAATGTGCTGGTCCATCAACTGCATCCCCTCGCCCTTGGCGGTCTGCATGATGGATGGCACCTGGAAGGTTTTCCCTTCACGAATCAGGTTGGCAACCGCAGCATTGCACACAAGAATTTCCAGAGCGGCAACCCGCCCCTTGCCATCCGCCGTGCGCAGCAGCTGCTGGCAGATGACGCCCTTCAGACTCTCGCCCAACATGGTCCGGATCTGTTCCTGCTGATCCTTCGGAAACGCGTCGATAATCCGGTCGATCGTCTTCGCCGCCGAATTGGTATGCAGAGTTCCGAACACCAAGTGGCCCGTCTCGGCTGCAGTCATCGCCAGGGAGATTGTCTCCAGATCGCGCATTTCACCAACCAGGATCACATCCGGATCCTCGCGCAAGGCGGCACGCAGAGCATTGGCGAACGACTTGGAATGCTGGCCGATCTGACGCTGGTTCAGCAGTGATTTCTGGTTCTCATGAATGAACTCCAGAGGATCCTCCAGAGTCAGAATATGCTCGCGCCGAGTCTTGTTGATCAGGTCGATCATCGCCGCCAGTGTGGTTGACTTGCCACTGCCGGTCGGACCGGTGATAAGAACCAGGCCCTTCTTGAGAAGGGTCATTTTACGCACCCCCTCAGGCAGACCGAGTTGATCTGCAGTTAGAATCTTGCTGGGAATGATCCGGAAAACCCCGGCAATGCCCCGATGGGTTTCGAGAAGATTGCCGCGAAAACGGCCAACATCCTCCAGGGAGTAGGCGAAGTCGATGTCGAGGGTTTCGTCAAACTCGTCACGTTGTTCCTTGGTGAGGATTTCAAACAGGAGGGCGCGCGCCTGCTGATCCGACAGGGGAGGATAGTTCAGTTTCTCCATTTCACCGTTGAGACGAAAGATCGGAGGTGCACCACTCGAGATATGCAGGTCGCTGGCACCCTGCTGCTTCATCATGTTGAACAGAGCATTGATTTTGGCCATTTCAACCCCCGAATCCCTGAGAAAACTGACGCTCATTCTGGCAGAAGCTCGTCCAGCTTGTCAAGGAAACTGGTCTCTCTTCCAGCTGGTCCCGTCGATTACTCACA
>DAOVNV010000268.1 GCA_030630015.1 Desulfuromonadales bacterium
CAAGGCACAAAGAAAATCAAAATGCAAAGCTCGACATTTTTAAAATTGGCAATATCTCTTGTTCAGATGTTTTTCCCACGCGATTTACCTTGGTGCCTTGGTGTCTTGGTGGCCGAAGATTTAGATTTTGATTTTTCAGAAAGTTGCCAAACAGAATGAATAAAACTTTCTATCTCGAAACCTTCGGCTGCCAGATGAACGTGGTCGATTCGGAGCGGATCGTTGCCTTGCTCATCGGCATTGGTTATGGGCAGGTTGACGACCCCAAGTCTGCCAGCCTGATATTGCTCAATACCTGTTCGATCAGAGACAAGGCGGTACGCAAGGCTTACGGCCATCTTGGGCGTTTCAAGCCGCTCAAGGACAAAAATCCCGATCTGATGATCGGCATGGGCGGATGTATCGCCCAGCAGGAAGGCGGAGCCCTGCTCGACGAGTTCCCTTACCTGGACCTGGTGTTTGGCACGCACAATGTGCACCGCCTGCCGGAACTGGTTCAGCAGGTGGAGGAGAACCGGGTTCGCTGCGAAGAGACCGAGTTCCTCGACATGGAGACCCGCCTGAGGCTTTTCCCGTCACGGACCGGAGGCGACGAAGTCAGCCGTTTTGTAACCGTGATGCAGGGCTGCGACAACTTCTGCAGTTACTGTGTCGTCCCCTACGTGCGTGGCCGCGAAATCAGCCGTCCCAGTCGGGAGATTCTCGAGGAAGTCCACGCCCTGGCGGGGCAGGGCGTCAAAGAAGTCACCTTGATCGGCCAGAACGTCAATTCCTACGGGACCCGGCAGTCTGGGGAGGCCTCCTTTGCTGAACTGCTGGAGCAGGTCAATGCTGTCGAAGGGATCGAGCGTATCCGTTTCACCACGTCGCACCCGAAAGACATTTCACCCGAACTGATCAGCTGCTTTGGACGCCTGGAGAAACTCTGCAAACATCTGCACCTTCCCGTGCAGAGTGGATCCAGTAATGTCTTGCGGGCCATGAACCGTGGCTACACGCGTGAGCACTATCTCGACCTGGTTGCCCGTCTGCGTGAAACCTGTCCGGATATCCGCCTGACTTCCGATATCATCGTCGGCTTTCCCGGCGAGACGGAAGAAGACTTTACGGCGACCATGACCTTGCTCGAACAGGTCCGGTACGCCGAGATTTATTCTTTCATCTTCTCCTCGCGCAAAGGGACGGCCGCTGCAGACTTGCCGGATGAGACTCCCGCTGCCGTCAAGCAGGAGCGTTTTGAGCGCATGCTGCAGTTGCAGACGGAAATCAGCCGGACGACCTGGGAGCAGGATGTCGGCCAGGTCTGCTCCCTGCTCGTCGAGGGTGAAAGTAAGTTGGGAGATGGCCAGATGTTCGGTAGAACCACCTGGAACCGCATCGTCAATTTCCCCGGAACGCCCGATCTGGTCGGACAGTTTGTCGATGTCCGGATCACGAAGTCCTTCCGCAATTCGCAACTGGGGGAACTTCAGGGGTGAGAAGTGAGAAGATAAAAGCATTCACCACCCGCTCATTCCATTCACTGGAGGCACAGAGGACACAGAGTAAGCACAGTCAAAAACTTACGGTTTTAAGGTTTTAACCTAAACCACGATTATTGATTTTGATTTTCTCCGTGTCCTCTGTGCCTCCAGTGAGCAGAGCATCCTCCGCAACGATAGGCTGCGGACACAAGCGAACGGGTGGTTTATAGGTTTTCCCCAGATTCCAAATGGCCCTGAAAGGCAAATAGAAATGAACGAGAAGGATTTTGCTTTTTTTAAAGAACTGATTGAGGCGCCAAGTCCGTCCGGGTTTGAGCAGCCTGCCCAGCGGGTGATCCGGCGTGAACTCAACGGGGTTGCGGATGATATCCAGACCGATGTGATGGGTAATGTGATTGCCCGGATCAACGGCCCCGAGGGTGCGCCGCGCCTGATGCTGGCAGGGCATTGCGACGAAATCGGCTTCATGGTCAAGTACATCGATGACCAGGGTTTCCTCTATTTTTCGCCGGTGGGCGGGGTCGATGCTCACCTGGTCCCCGGCCAGAGGGTTACTGTTCACAGCACCGGTGGTCCGTTGCCCGGCGTGGTCGGGAAACGGCCCATTCACCAGATCGAGCCTGGCGACCGTGAGAAGGTCATGCCGTTCAAAAACCAGTTCATCGATATCGGATGTATTGATAAAAAGGCCGCAGAGCAACTGGTGGCAATCGGCGATCCGGTGACCTTTGCCGTTGGCGTCGAACCTTTGCAGGGGATGCG
>DAOVNV010000207.1 GCA_030630015.1 Desulfuromonadales bacterium
TGAACTCCTGCGACGCGATTGTGGCATCGCCGGACAGGGGAATCTGTCCGGTCCGGTACAGGGTCGCTTTCAGATCAAACGGGCTGGCAACCTTTTCCGGTGCGGCGAGATTTTTGACGCTGGACTGAATCCCGGACAATTGCAGCCGGGCCTTTTCGGCCGGCTGCCTGTCGAGAAAGTCGACAGACCAGTCGCTTACGGCGACCTCACCGACCCGGTAGCTGAATGGCGGGCCCTCAGACGGCTCCGCTGCCGGTGCATCGACCGGCGCGTGATCAGCTTCAGTCAACCCTGCAAGCACCGGGTAGTCGGGAGAAACAAATGACCATTGGCCTCGCGCATTTCGCGAGAAACGCAAATCCCCTCGGTCCAGTTGAAGTTTTTCGAGGTTCAGCAGGTTCTCCGCCAGGCTGTAGGAGAGTCCTGTGATGGCCATTTGCCCCAACCTGAAACCCTCTTTGGGCGTAAACGGTAAATCGAGGGACTGTAAATCAACCTGTCCGTCAAGAATTTCCAGGGGCGCTTCCGGGGAGACGGAAACCCGGGCTTGCAGGTCCAACTGCCCGCCGGGTTTTATCGCGACCTGCTCCTGGTAGTAGGGCTGGTAAACAGACAGAGGTAGATGATTTGCCTGGATCTCAATGTCAACGAAAAAAGGTGTCAGTCCCATGTGGCCGTGTAATGAAACCTGCTCGTCGTAGTCGGTTGCCAGGCTGGCCGTGATCGGTATGGCAGTATGGGGATCCAGGGAGAAGTTCTTCACATCGACCATGACTTCCCGGACGGTTGTCTTGAAGCCGCCGGTGGGCAGCTCATCCCTGAAGAACAGGATGGCGTCCCTGAGACGGAACTGGTTCACGGCAAGTTTGAAGGCGGTTTCCGTAGCATCTTCGGCGGGGGCGGTTTCCTCCGTCCCGGTGTCTGCCTTAGCCATTTTTAGCCGGGCATGGTTCCATTCCCCGTTCCGATCACGCGAGACGTTGACTTCCAGATTGTAGAGGTCGAGAGACGCCAGTTGGATGTCCTGTTCAAGCGGTTTGGACGGTGCGATCACTGCCCTGAGCAGGGGCAGGAAGAACAGCTGTTCTCCCTGCCGGTCCCAGACGTTCAGCGCGGTCAGGTTGACCTCTCCGGAAATCAGGAACTCCGGCTGCTGTGCCATGCTGGCCCGATACAGCAGCTGCAGATCGAAACCGAGCCGGCCGTTGTGCAGCTCGATTGGTAGTTCAACCGGCAGGTAGGCCAGGTAGTAGGGCAGGTCGATGTCGTTCAGGGCGAGGTTCAGGCTGAATTCACGGGCATCGGCGAAGGGCGTCAGTTTGCCCTTCATCTCGACGGGCGAATCGTTGATGACAGCGCTGAACAGGGGTTGAACAGGTTCATCGACGAGATAGGGCAGGTTGCCGAAAAAGGGGATTGCCAGGTTGAGATCGCGGATAGTGTGAGAAATTTCACCGTCGAGGCTGTGGTCGACCAGGTCCAGCTGACCGTTTTCAATCACGATATTGTTCAGGGAGAAACGGGCCGGTTCATCCTCGGTCTCCGTTGCCGCCTGCTCGGCAGGTTCCGGAACCAGGTCGGAGAAGTTGAAGGTTGCGGCATCAAGTCGTTCGATGTGCACGAACGGCTTGACCAGACGGATTTCTCGCAACACCGGGGCCAGGTGGTAGATGGAGCGTGCGCTGAGCGAAACGCGCAACTTCTGCCAGGAGAGGAAACGGTCGGGCCGGTCCTTTTCGCTGAGGGAGAGCTGACTGATTTCCACGGCCAGCGTGACCGGGCTGATCGAAACCCTGCCGATTTCCAGGGTCCGGTCGGTATTGTCAGCGACCCACTGTTCGGCCTTGTTTTTGACGATGCCCGGTAAAATCAGTGTCGTGAAGGCTTCAAGAGCCACGACCAGTACACACAGGGCAACTATCAGGCGTTTCCAGGTGAACATGGGGCATCCATTATGTCTGGGGTACTTTCAGCCTAGCACAAAAGCATCTGATCGCAATGCCGAAGCAGGGTGTTTCGGCATCCGATCTTCTTGTAATCATTGGAACATAAGGGCTATGAAGATTCAAGCGACCCAAGCTTTTACTCACCTTCTTACCTTTCGAGCCCCTGAGCAAAAGTTTTCATGTCCCTGATCGTGAGCATCCAGGGAAGCATGTTCTCAGCATGGAGATTGATCGACGGCTCTATGCAGGTCGGGTCGTCGAGAGAACCGATGTGGACAATGGCCTTGCCGGGAGCGAGTCGATGCAGGTTGTAAATCGGAGTCCCGCAGCGATTACAGAAATGTTTTTTAGCTTTTTTGCTGATTTGATAAACCGTCAGATGGTCTTTGCCCTGATTGATTTCAAAGTCTGCCTGGTCGATTAACAAAACCGACTCGAATGCCGAGCCGGTAATCTTCTTGCAGATATTGCAATGGCAATTCAGGGCCATTTGAGGTTCCGAGTTCAGCGTATATTTGACGGAACCGCAGAGACAGGAGCCGGTGACCTTGTTGTTCATAGTGATTTCCTTTGGCCGTTGGGTCAGGTTTCTAGGTTGTCAGACTGTCCAACTTCGCCAGACTTTTCCCGTTATTTGTGGCAGAATACCTGCCTATGTCGCATTCTACTTCACAACTCCCTGTTGAAACAATCCTACCCGAACTCGGCCGGACCCTGACGACATCCCGAACCGTGGTGCTGCAGGCCCCGCCCGGTTCAGGCAAGACCACCCGGGTTCCGTTGGCCCTGCTCGATGCGCCCTGGCTGGCGGGCCGCCGCATCCTGATGCTCGAACCACGCCGCCTGGCGGCGACCAATGCCGCGCGTTATATGGCGTCCCTGCGCAATGAGCCAGTCGGCGATACGGTGGGATACGCGATTCGCTATGCACGAAAAACCGGGCCAAACACCCGACTGGAAGTCATGACCGAAGGCCTGTTGGCCAGGCGTCTGCAAAGCGATCCGGAACTCGCCGGCGTCGGCCTGGTGATCTTCGACGAATTCCACGAACGCAGTCTGCAGGCTGATCTCGCCCTGGCCCTCTGTCGCGATGTGCAGCAGGGGCTGCGCGATGATCTGCGCATCCTCATCATGTCAGCCACCCTCGATGTCGAACCCTTGGCTCGGTTGCTGGACGACTGCCCGATCGTAACTGCCGCCGGACGATCTTTCCCGGTCGCAATCGACTACCTGGCCGATGCCGGCCGACGCAGGATTGCCGAGACGACGGCCCAAGGGATTCGCCTCGCCCTGCAGGAAACCACAGGCGATGTTCTCGCGTTCCTGCCCGGCAGCGGCGAAATCCACCGTTGCCGCGACCTGCTCCAGGACCTCTCCTCCCAAATCGCTCTGTGTCCTCTTTACGGCAACCTGCCTTTTGCCGACCAGGAAGCCGCTATCCTGCCCGGCGATCAGCGGCGGGTGGTGCTGGCCACTAACGTCGCCGAGACCAGTCTGACTATTGAGGGGATAGCGGCCGTGGTCGACAGCGGCTGGGAACGGCGACCGCGCTTTGATGCGGCACGTGGTATGACCTGTCTGGAGATGGTGCGCATCTCCCGGGCCAGTGCCGAACAGCGCGCGGGCCGGGCCGGGCGACTCGGGCCGGGCCGTTGCTATCGACTCTGGACAGATGGGACCCAGGGCGCCCTGCTCCCCTTCGCGCCGCCCGAGATCCGCCAGGCTGATCTGGCGCCACTTGCCTTCGAACTCGCCCAATGGGGTGTCCGGGATATTGCCAGCCTGACCTGGCTGGATGTTCCGCCAGACGGGCACCTGGCTTCCGCCCGTCGCTTGCTGGTCAACCTTGGGGCTCTCGACGAAAATGGTGTACAGACCACTCTGGGGCGCAGGATGGCCCGGTATCCGGCGCATCCGCGCCTGACCCGTCTGCTGGTGGCAGCGATTGATGATCGTTGCCCCGGACTCGGCAGTGACCTGGTCGCCCTGCTTTCGGAGCGAGATCTGTTGGCAGGGGCTCGCCAGGCAGCCCGCGTCACGGGGTTGAGTGATCTGCTCGAACGCCTTGAAATCCTGCGCCGGGACCAGTCGCGCCGCACCGGCCCGGTGCGGCGCGCGGCCGCCTACTGGCGCAAGCGGACTAAAGCCGGCCAGGAGCCA
>DAOVNV010000064.1 GCA_030630015.1 Desulfuromonadales bacterium
AGGCGTGTCGAGGCTATGTACTTCCGGAGTCTGCCCGCACAGATTGATGACATGCAGTCTGCCGGCACGATCCGGGACGTAGACGACTCCGGATGCCGCGACCATGTCCTTGACACTCCTATGGATTTCGACCAACTTGCCGGCAACCCCGGGCTGCGTCGGGTCGGTCAGATCAACCAGGAAAAGCCCATGTTTAGACACACTGACCAGAGCCCGGTTGCCGACTTTCACAGCCTGGCTGATATTGCCGGGAAGACGTGCAGACCCGATCACCCGTGGCTTATCCGCGATATCGACCCGCAGATACAGCAACAGGCTGCCCCCATAGGCTGTGAGCAGGGTTCGCCCGTCGCTCCACAGCCCGTGCAGAGGATGTCCCTCCAGAAAAATATCAAACTCACCTTTATCCAGCTCCGGCAATGCAATGGCCTTCAGCCCTGCATCGAATCCGGTCCCTTTCAGAGTCAACAGCCGGCCGGAACTCCGGTCATTTTCAATGGAAACCTTTGCGACAGTCAGAGTTCCATAACGACTCTCCTGCAGATCGACCAACGAAAAGATCACATAGCAGATCGCCGTCAGGTAAAGACAGCCAACCAGGGCCAGCAGCCGTTTGCGAAATCCGGGTTGCGCCATGATCAGTCCTCGCAGTTCCCGGTTTCGGCCACGACATTCTCACGTTCGGTGGTTTCCGGCAGCCACTTGTCGAGGATCGCATCCAGTTCGAACTTCCTGAACGGCTTGCCCAGAAAGTCATCCATGCCGGCGCCCAGACAGCGCTGTTCATCTTCGGCACGGGCATGTGCAGTCAAGGCCACGATCGGTGTCTGCAAACCGATACTGCGCAACTGCTGCGTCGCTTCCAGACCATCCATGTCCGGCATCTGGCAATCCATGAATACCAGGTCCACGGCTTCACGCTGCAGAAACGCGACGGCTTCCAGACCGTTTTCGGCAATGGAAACCTCCAGTCCGGCGCTCTCCAGAAGAACCAGCAGGAGTTGCTGGGTGGTCCGATTGTCTTCGGCCAGAAGAACGCTGCGCCCGGCTCTACACGGCTTCGGTAAAGCGACCTCAGGGACGGCCCCCCGATCAGGCACTCCCGGTTCTGCCGCAACCTCCAGTTTCAAGTGGACGGTAAAGCAGCTGCCTTTGCCGCTGACGCTCTCAAGCTCTACCGATCCACCCATCAGTTCCGCCAGTTCCCGAACAATCGTCAGGCCCAGGCCTGTGCCACCATATTTTCGGGTCGTGCTGGAATCTGCCTGCTGAAAGGATTCGAAGATGCGGTCCTGATCTTCCAGCCGCAGACCAATACCGGTATCCCGCACAGCGACCTGCAGAGACAAGGTTTCGCCAGGTTCCGCATGCCCGGCCCGGACAATGACCCGCACTCCTCCCTGCTCGGTAAACTTGATGGCATTGCCGATCAGGTTGATCAGGATCTGGCGAAGACGCACCGGATCACCCAACAACCATTCCGGAGGCATATCGGGATATTCCAGAGCCAGAGCAACACCCTTTTCATCCGCCTTCGCCTGCATGATGTCGAAGGCGTCTTCGACTGTCAGCCGGAGGTTGAACGGTATCATCTCCAATGTTAATTTGCCGGATTCCGCCTTGGAAAGGTCCAGGAGATCGTTGATGATCGCCAGCAGAGCTTCTCCCGAACGATGGACTGTTTCGGCCAGCAGCTTTTCCTTTTCCGGGAGAGGGCTCTGTCGCAGCAGCTCCGACATGCCCAGCACCCCGATCATCGGGGTTCGGATTTCATGGCTCACATTCGCCAGGAAACGCGACTTTGCTTCGGTGGCCAACTCGGCGACCTCCTTTGCCTCGCGAAGTTCCCGGGTTCTGATTTCAACTTCCTTCTCCAGGTTGTCGCGATGCTGAATGATGAGTTCATCACGCCGGTCGAGAGCCTTGACCATATCGTCAAAACCCTCGAAAAGCGTTCCGAATTCATCGGTTGCTGGAGGGGCCTCTCTCGTTTCCAGGCGATGCTTCAGAGGAACCTGCTTCATCCGTTCAACCAGGGCATCAACCGGCTTCGAGATAATGCCCTGAACCCTGGAGCTCAGTAGATAGGAAAGAATGGCGGCAATCCCCAGCACAGTCATCCAGCCAAGCAGCATCCAGAGCATTTGGATTTTTAAGCGGGTCACCTCAGATCGGACATAAAAAAAGCCAACCAACTGATTGTCTGTCTTCATCGGGACAAAAAGAGACATCCACCCGTCTTCGTCCCAGAGCCTGAATTTTTTATCAAGCATCCCCTGCCTGATCTGGCGCTCTTCCAGTTTCAGTGCGACAGGGTCGACCGAGCTGTCAGTGCGGTGCCGCCTGTGGGTTTCGTGGGAATAAGCAGCCACCATCCGGCCTTCCGGGTAAAAGAAATAGGCCGTTACCACATCGGGCTGGGCGTTTACAGTTTGCAGAACGGCTTCCGCACCCCTGACATTTTTGGTCGTAAGCGTCATCAGACCGTTGGCAGTGATGACCTTGCTCAGGGACACCAGGTCTTCACGCAGGGAATTTCGAATGTAGCGCATCTCAATGAAAACATAGAACAACGAGGAGAGGCAGAGTACGGTCATGCTGACCAGGAAAATGATCCCTGTCAACTTCTGCCTTACGGACATGGGCTTTTTGACCACCATGCAAAAACCTTTATAAAACACTGAAACTCTGTTAAACCTGTGTCCGTTGGACCTTCACGGACTCAGGTAAAAAGGAAACAATAAAAAAGGCTTTTAATTTTAGCAGGAAGCCCTTGCCAATAAAAGGAAAACTCCCCGCAGACTAGACTCGCCCAGGAGATGAGGAATAGCTTCCTGGCAAACAGAACCAAAAAGGAGAACAAACATGGGATTGGATTTCAAAGCAATGATCGTCGAGGAACAGGCTGAACGCCAGTTCGCCAGGAAGGTTGGCATTCGCAACACTGATGACCTTCCGGGAGGAGAACTGCTGATCAAGGTCAGTTATTCGTCCCTGAATTTTAAGGACGCCCTTTCTGCCACCGGCAACCGCGGCGTCACCCGTAATTTCCCGCACACGCCCGGCATCGATGCAGCCGGCGAGGTGGTTGAGGATGCCAGCGGCACCTTCAATCCGGGCGACACCGTGATCGTGACCGGCTGGGACCTGGGCATGAACACCGCCGGCGGCTACGGCGAATATATCCGCGTTCCTGCCGCCTGGGCCCTCCCGCTCCCTGCCGGACTGGACTTGCGGGAAAGTATGATCCTCGGTACGGCCGGCTTCACGGCCGGGCTGTCTGTTTACGGACTGGCCGCAAGGGTCGCACCCGATGCAGGTGATATCCTGGTCACCGGCGCAACCGGCGGGGTCGGTTCGGTGGCGGTCGCCATCCTGGCCAAAGCCGGCTACCGGGTGGTCGCCGTCACCGGCAAGGCCGACCAGGCCGAGTTCCTTAAAGAACTGGGGGCCAGCGAGGTTGTTTCTCGCGAAACCATCATGGAGAACGCCGAGCGCCCGATGATGAAGGAGCGCTGGGCCGGGGCGGTCGACGTGGTCGGCGGACCTATGCTTGCCGCAGTGCTCAAATCAACCTGTTATGGCGGCACGGTCACATGCTGTGGCCTGGTGGGTTCTCCGGAACTGCCGGTTAATGTTTTTCCTTTCATCCTGCGCGGCGTCAGCCTGCTCGGCATCGACTCGGTACAATGCCCGGACAACCCACGTCGCCAGGTCTGGGAGAAACTCGGCAGCGAATGGAAAGTCAATCTGGAGACGCTGGCGACGGAAGTCAACCTCGACAATCTGGAACAGCCGATCCAGGCCATTCTTAAGGGTGAAGTCAAAGGACGCGTGCTGGTTAAACTGTAGCCAAACAGTATCCATTGTGGCATGATATGGCCCCGCTGACCGGCGGGGCCATTGCTGTTTCTACCCGGGCTGGTAGACTTGGTCAGAGACTTGGCCGTAAAGACACCAAGGCACAAAGAAGTCATTCAAACCAATGCACCAATATCGCGGGTTTTGTGATACCTGGGGGGATCCGCCGACTGGTTTGGTGTCTTCGTGTTCCGCCTCAGGGCGCCTACTTCTGGTGATGGCAATGATCAACTGACATCTCAAATAAAATGACTGGAGCTTCACATGCCTGCAAACCTCCCCCAAGCCGGCACCCGGCTGGGCAACTATATCGTCCAGCAGAATCTGCCGATACCGGAAATGAACCTTACCGCCGTCATTTTACGGCATGAGCCAACCGGAGCCCGCCTGGCACACTTGGCCTGCGACGACCCGAACAACGTGTTCGCCGTGGGGTTCCGCACGCCACCGCCCGATTCCACCGGCGTGGCGCACATTCTCGAACATACGGTGCTCTGCGGCTCAAAAAACTACCCGGTGCGCGACCCCTTCTTTGCCATGCTCAAACGCAGCCTGAACACCTTCATGAACGCCATGACGGCTGCGGACTGGACCTTCTATCCGATCGCCAGCATGAACCGCAAGGACTACGACAATCTGATGGGAATCTATCTCGATGCGACGTTTTTCCCCCTGCTGCGCGAAAGCGATTTCCGCCAGGAAGGACATCGCCTGGAATTCAGTGACCCGGAAGATGCCGAATCCCCCCTGGAGATCAAGGGGGTCGTATTCAACGAAATGAAAGGAGCCATGGCTGATCCGTCCTCCCTGCTCGGCCGGCGGCTCAACCGCGCCCTCTTTCCGACCAACTGCTACGGTGAGAACTCCGGGGGCGAACCGCTCGATATCCCCGATCTGACCTGGGAGCAGTTGAAAGAATTTCACCGGACCTTCTATCATCCGAGCAACAGTTGGTTCTTCACCTACGGCAACCTGCCCCTGGAAGATCACCTGACCCGGATTGAAGATCTGGCCCTGAGTAAATTTACCCGCCTGGAAGCCGACAGTTCCATTCCCTTGGAAAAACGGCTCACAACTCCAGAGTCGTTCGAGGAGACCTTTCCTGTCGGCAGCAGCGACGACCTGAGCGGAAAAAGCATGTTCCAGATGGCCTGGCTGACCTGCCCGATCGAAGACACCTTCGAGCGTTCGGCCATGGGCATTCTGACAACCCTGCTGATCGGCAATCCGGCCGCGCCTCTCTACCAGGCTCTACTTGATTCCGGGCTCGGACAAAATCTCTGCCCGGGGGTCGGATACCATGATGACTACCGCGACACCTATTTCGCCGCGGGTCTGCAGGGCACCGATCCGGACCAGGCCGGCGCTATCGAAACGATCATAATTAAGACCCTGGAGCAGGTGGCCACCGAGGGGTTGCCGGAAGAGCGGGTTGCAGCCGCCCTGCACCAATACGAGTTTTCTCATCGCGAAGTCTCCGGCGACCAGTATCCGTACGGGCTCTACCTGCTGATGCGCTTGCTCGGCCCCTGGCTGCACGCAGACGATGCCATTTCTTCCCTGCAGCTTGAAAAAAACCTGCAGGAACTGCGGCAGGCAACGGCGGACCCCGGCTTCCTCCCGGGGCTGATCCGCAAACATCTGCTCGACAACCCGCATCGCATCAGCATACTGCTTCGTCCCGATCCGGCCCATGCTCAGCGTGAAGAGCAGCTTTTCAAAGAACGCCTTGAAAAGATATCCTTGTCACTGGACCAGTCCGACAGACAACGACTGGTTGACGATGCCCAACGGCTGAAACGCAGCCAGGAAAGCCTTGATGACACCAGCTGTCTACCAACCCTGGAACTTGACGACATCGACGCTGTTGAAGAACCGATCGATTTTTACAAAACCGCAATTGCCGGTCGCGAAGTTTTTTGGTTCGAACAGCCTACCAACGGCATCACCTACCTGACTCTGCAATTTGACATCGACGGCCTGCCGAAGGACTTGCGACACTATGTCCCGCTGTTCTGTGCCTTGCTGCCCCAGATCGGAGCCGCCGGCCAGGATTACCTGGCCATGGCCCGGCGCATCTCCGCCGCGACCGGCGGCATCCGCCTTACTACGAACCTTCTGCCCGATCCGGCCAGCCTTGACAAGGTCCGGGCGGTGATCGATCTCAGGGGCAAGGCCCTCGCACGCAACCAGGCAAAACTGGGCGAAATCCTGGTTGACATGCTGACCGCACCGGACTTCACCGATTTGACACGTCTCAAAACGGTGATCGGCCAGATCAAGACCTCCATGGAGAACTCCATCGCCGGGAACGGGCACTCCTTCGCTGCCCGTGCCGCCGCCAGCGGTCTGACCCCGGCGGCGCAGCTTCGTGAGGAATGGTCCGGTTTGACCCAGCTGCTGCTAATCCGCGAAGCGGCTGCGCTCGATGATGATGGGGTTGCCAGATTGGCTGAAAAGTTCAGGCAGATCGCCCAACAGCTGCTGCACCGGCAAAATGTCACGGTAGCAGTAACAGCTGAGCAGCAATCTCACGCCGACATGTCCAACCCGCTGCAATCACTCATTGAAGCATTGCCGACGGCAGGTTCTGTCGAACCATACTCGACAGCCGGGTTTGTACCTCAACCGGCGGTCATCGGCTGGTCATACAACGTTCCAGTCGCCTATGTAAGCAGGGTTTTCCGTACCCTGCCATTCACCCACCCGGACGCGTCATCCCTGCTGGTCCTGGCCAAGCTGTTGCGTGCCAACTTTTTGCACCGAGAGATCCGCGAGAAAGGAGGCGCCTATGGCGGACTGGCCGGCAACGACAGCGAAGGCGGCCTTTTCTCCCTGCTTTCGTACCGCGATCCGCACTTGGTCCGCACCCTCGATGTCTATCAGAGTGCAATTGAATGGGCCTGCCAGGGTGATTTCAGCGACGAAATGGTCAAGGAAGCAATCTTGGCGGTCTTTGGTGAACTGGACCGGCCCCTCTCTCCAGGCGGCCGGGGTTATCGCGAGTTCCTCCACCAGCAGCAGGGTCTCAGCCTGGAGATGCGTCAGACGCTGCGCGACAGGGTGCTGGCCACAACCCAAGATGACCTCGCCAAAGCTGCTAAAGCCTACCTGTCCGACAACTGGCAGAAAAGCGCAGTCGGCGTGCTGGCAGGAGAAGAAATGTTCCAGGCCGCCGCAGACGATCTCAACAAACTGGGCATGCAGATCAAGAAACTTTGATCAAATGTAACTATTCAGCTGCCTGATTAACCGCACAGCATGTGGGCTATAGCTGTTGCTTGCGGGAAGTTAAGTGACAACGCTGGACGCAGGCAATGGCTGTAGGCCACATGCCCTCGCTGACATACTGAATAGTTACTCAATAACGACACCTAGACAAAGAACATAACCATCATGAAGCATCGACCCGGAAACCAGTTTGCAAGCGACAATTACGCCGGCATCTGTCCAGAAGCCTGGCAGGCGATGGCGGAAGCCAACGCCGGTTTCGCCACCAGTTACGGCGACGACCCCTGGACGGCCAGGGCCTGCAATGCGCTGCGTGATTTCTTCGAGACCGACTGTGAGGTCTTCTTTGCCTTCAACGGCACGGCGGCCAATTCTCTTGCCCTCGCTTCGCTCTGCCAGTCGTACCACAGCGTCATCTGCCACGAGACGGCCCATATCGAAACCGATGAATGCGGCGCCATTGAGTTTTACTCCAACGGCACCAAGCTACTGACGGTTTCTGGTCAGGACGGCAAGGTCGATCTCGATGCCGTTGAGCATACAGTCAAAAAGCGCAGCGACATTCATTATCCCAAGCCGAAGGTCCTTTCGATCACCCAGGCCACTGAGCTTGGCACCCTCTACACGCCGGATGAACTGGTTGCCGTTCATGGGCTGACCAAACGGCTCGGTCTGAAACTGCATATGGATGGCGCCCGTTTTTCCAACGCGCTGGCTGCTCTTAAAGTGCCTCCCAAGGAATTGACCTGGCGGGCCGGAGTCGACGTTCTCACCTTGGGCGGGACCAAATCCGGGATGGCTTTTGGCGAGGCGGTGGTTTTCTTCGACCGGCAACTGGCCAACGAGTTCGATTACCGCTGCAAGCAGGCCGGCCAACTCGCTTCCAAAATGCGTTTTCTGGCCTCACCCTGGCTCGGTCTGCTGCAGGATGACGTCCTGCTGTGCCACGCCAATCATGCCAACCGCTGCGCTAAAAAGTTGTCGGAGGGACTAGCATCAATCCCCGGCATCAAGTTGGTCCACCCGACCGAAGCCAACGCCGTTTTCGTACAGATTCCTCAAAACGTGATAGACGCCCTGCACACCAGGGGCTGGGTATTCTACACCTTCATCGGCTCTGGCCACTGCCGCTTCATGTGTTCCTGGGCAACAACTGACGAGGACATTGAAACACTGGTGAGAGATATGAGAGATGTTATGGGGAAGGAGCCTGGATTTTAACGAACAACTGCAGAGGCGCCAACCAGTTGGCGAAGCTTGACTGAGTTTGAAGACGCGCTGTGATCACTGTACCATTGGCAGTTGAACATGGACAGTTGTTCCCTGACCGGGTTGGCTCTCCAGGCGAATAGATCCTCTGTGAGCCTCAATCAGGTACTTGACGATCGTCAGGCCCAGACCGGTGCCGGAGATGGCGGTATTGGTGGCGTCGGCACGGTAGAATTTTTCAAAGACACGCTCCAGGTGACTGGGCAGCATCCCCAAGCCCGTGTCGCTGATCACAAGGAAGCACATCCCGTCTTCAACCTGCGCAGCGAGCTGCACCGCGCCCCCTTTCGGCGAGTATTTCACAGCATTGCCGATGATATTTTCCAGAACCTGAATGATCGCGTAACGATCCGCTTCGATCAGGATCGGATAATCTGGAAAATCAAGGGGAAATCGATGTGACTTCTTGTCGATAGAAAACTCATCGACAACTTTCCGGCAGAGTTGTTCCAAGTCACACGGTTCGAAAGAAAGCTGCAGACCATCACCGGCCTCGATCCGACTGATATCGAGCAGATCACCAACAATCTGGGCCAGGTTTTCCGCCTTGGACTGGATCAGGAGCAGGTACTCTTGCAAATGCTCCTTGGTCTGTTCTTCCTGGGTCAGCAACAGATCGGTGTAGCCGAGGATGGTCGACAGAGGGGTGCGCAGTTCATGGGCGGCCGTGGAGACGAAATCGCTCTTCATCCGGTCCACCTCACGTTCCCGAGTCACATCATGCAGCAGAGCAATTCGACCCCGGTAGTCCCCCTCCAGCCCCCGGACTATGGCAACCCTGGCCTGGTAGGTCCGCTCAACTTCGTCGGTTCCACTGAAAACCAGATCCTGGACGAGAACATCATCCCCGGAGTGGACACGACCACACAGCAGGTCGGAAAGCTGTCTGCAGGGCAGAAGGTCGGTAGCCGGCTTCTCTCTGGGATTGGTCAAGCAGAAACCGAACAGTTGCTCGGCTCGCTCGTTCATGAGAACGATCTGATCGGAGGTATCCGTAACCAGCAGGCTGCCTGCAGCAGAGCGCAGGATGGCGTGGATCTTGGCATTCGCCTCCTGGGTTTCTTGCAGTGCTTCGAGCAGGGCGTTTTCCGCCTTCTTGCGCGCCGTCACATCGCTGTAGGCCATGACGACATGGGTAATCTCCCCGTCAGCGTTAAACAGCGGCTGGCCGACCACGGTAAAATTGCGTTCGCCGAGGGTCCAGTCCTGTAGATGCTGTTCACGCCGAGTCTGCATAACCTTGGTAAAGGTGCAGTGGACATTGTCCTCTTCATCCAGTCCGCACACCACGGCACGACACTTCACCCCCAGGATGTCCTCATCCCGTCCAAGCAGTAGTTCCTTGGTTTTCTGGTTGTATGCCAGAACGCTGCCTGAGGGGTCAAGAACCAACAGGGCCGCACCCACCGAGTCAAAAACCGCCTGGATTTCATCATGGGCAAAATGCAGTTCCTGGTTGAGTTTACGATGACTGTCCAGAACATGCTGAAATGTCTTGGTCACTATCCCGATCGGGTCGAATTCAAGTAGGCTCTGATCGTCAAGTTCTTCAGGTTTGAGGGTCTTGGTGCCGACGACGGACAACATATCGTTCACCTTGGCCCGAATGTAGGTAAAGGTGTCCTGCTGACTCTCGCGCAGACGAGTATTCTCCTGTCTCAAGCGTTCCACTTCAGCGGTAAGCTCAGCGACAGCACTCTTTTGCTGTTCCTTCTGACGATTCATCAACTTCCCGATTTTCTCCGAAGCTTACTTTTTGACCAAGATACGGTAATATCCGGAAACTTTCTCAACTTCGGCGTGTAATCCCATGTTCTCAGCTGTTGCCGGGATGGTCCCGGTGGCATCACGGTTGTCGGTGAGGACCAACACCTCCAGTTGTCCTGCCTCCAGGCGCACGTAATTCTGGTTGACCTCACGCAACACCAGCAGCAGGCTGGAGGGACAGATCTGGCCACGGATATCCATCTCCAAAATTTCTCGTTGCAAGGTCATCGCCTACCCTCTCACACCAGGAACTTTTGCACAACACGACTGCCCAGCCAGGCTCCAGGCACCAGCCCGCCAATAAACAACAAACTCTGCAGCGTCAATACAGGCAGGCCGCCCAAAAGGTGCCAGACGTTGCAGCCAGGACTCATACGGGAGCCCAACGCCATAATGACTCCCCCTGTGAAAACCATAAGTACCTGGCGCAGGGGCACCCGCCACCTCGGCTTGAACTCTCCCAGATTAATTGCAGACCCCAGAGCCCCCAGGATAATACCGATCAGCAGGGGGTACTGAAGGATTGCTATCAGATCAAACTGCGGGCCACCGCCGCCAGTCATCTCCCGTACCGTGCCGGGCAGGGTATAGTGAAACGGTTGGGCAGTAAAATAACTCAGGCCGGCAACATGTTCCGGGATAAAAACCGTTTCGACCATCGAGGCAAGTTTGGCGTAAGCGGTCGTAATGCCCATCGGAAAACCGGTCAGTCGCAACGACAAGAGACTCAACCCGGCGATGACAAGTGCTGTCAACCAGAGGGGGATATAGCCATCGGCCTGGTGTTTGTCGCGCCAGGCGCCGCGTCGCCACCAGTAATAGCAGCAGG
>DAOVNV010000232.1 GCA_030630015.1 Desulfuromonadales bacterium
AATTCTCGGCTTGACCGAGACATTCAAGGCAGACCCCAACCCCGACAAGATCAATCTCTCCGTCGGTGTATATCAAGATGCCAATGGCCAGACACCGGTCCTCGAGACGGTGAAAGAAGCCGAGAGCCGCATCCTCACCCAGGAAAATTCCAAGGGGTACCTGCCGATGACCGGCGAGCCTGTCTACTGCGCAAGGGTCCAGGAGCTCCTGTTCGGCGAAGGGCACGAAATCATCGACAGCAAGCGCGCGGCGACCGCCCAATGCCCGGGAGGCACCGGCGCGTTGCGTGTGGCTGGTGACTATCTGCACACTCTGCATCCCGGGGCCAAAATCTGGTTGAGCGATCCGACCTGGGCCAACCACAACACGATCTTCGACGCCGCCGGGCTCACCTGTGAAAAGTACGCATACCGCGACCCCAAGACCAACGGCCTCGACTTCGACGCCATGTATGAATCGATCAAGAAAATCCCGAAGGGTGACGCGATCCTTCTGCATGGTTGCTGCCACAATCCGACCGGCATCGACCCCACTCCGGAGCAATGGTCCCAGATCGGAGACCTGCTCGCGTCACAGGGTGTTCTACCCCTGGTAGACTTCGCTTATCAAGGACTGGCGAACGGCATCGAAGAGGACCGGGCCGGCCTGCTTGCCCTCACCAAGAAAGTCAAGCAGATGCTCATCTGCTCGAGCTTCTCCAAAAACTTCGGTCTCTATCGCGAAAGAACCGGTGCGCTGACCGTGGTGGCCGATGATGCGCAGCAGGCCAACACGGTAATGAGCCAGGTTAAACTCAGGATTCGCTACAACTACTCTAACCCACCCTCTCACGGCGGCCAGATTGTGGCCGTCGTCTTAAGCGACGAGAAGCTCAAGGCCCAGTGGATCGAAGAGGTCGCCGATATCCGCAACCGGATCAACGAGATGCGTCACCTGTTCGTCAAGACCCTCAAGGAGAAGGGCGTCACCCAGGACTTTTCCTCGATCATCGAGCAGAACGGCATGTTCAGCTTTTCGGGGCTGACTAAGGACCAGGTCCAGCAGCTACGCGAGAAATACTCCATCTACATCGTCAACTCGGGCCGCATCAACGTCGCCGGGATGACACCTGACAACATGGACAAACTCTGCGAAGCGATCAAGTCCGTCCTCTGATCGTTCGTAGCATTCGACATCGAAAGAGCCTGTTGCGATTCTCGCAACAGGCTCTTTTTTTCGAATGACGCTATCGATGCCAGACCGGTCCCGCATATCCTTCCACAATCGGGGGCAGTCTCCTAGCATTTCAGATTTTACTCAGTTCTCATCACTCCCTGTCAACATTTGATCCGCCTCGGGCAGCCGCTGACAAGCGACAGCACTGCACAAAGCCCCGCCGCCCAAAACAACGATCATGACCAGCGACCCGCCATATTGGGCGATCAACCCGGCCAGGCCGGTACCGACTGCGACGATCCCGACCAAGGTGTTGGTCACCGCCGTGTAGGTCGCCCTTTCCTCCTGCGGGACAGCATCGACCAGGTAGGTTTTGCGGCCAAGCCTCACCCCGGATTCGGTCAGTCCAAGCAGCATGAACACCAGGAAATAACCACCCTGCTGCAAAGCGATGACCGGCACCCAGGTCAGCAGGACGGCGAAAACCGAGGCGGCAACGGCCATCCAGGCGCTGAGCTGCATAACGGTCCGGCTGGTCCGGTCCGCCATCCGGCCCCAGAAGGGGCTGCTCAATACTTGGGACAGGCCGATGGCAATCACGATGTAACCGATCAAACGGCTGTCTAGCTTCAGCAGGTCATTGGCATGCAGAACGTAAAAGGGCGTGGCAATCTCGACCGTCAGGAGCAGACTTCGAGCGTAAAGGAAACGGCGAAACCCCTTGTGCCTGCGAAACAGGACCAAACCGGCTCCTGCCTCATCGATCGGGTTGCGCCCCCCCTGGGTCGCGCCTGGCAGTTCGCGGGTCATCCCGAACAGCAGAGATCCAAGCGCCCATAACAGGGCTCCCACCGCCAGCATCCAGAAAACCGTGGTCAACTCGTCGCCGCCCGATTTGAGCTGACGCACGAAAAAACCGGCCACAATGGTCAGTAAGCCGCCGAGCAGCGCCCGGGAAGCCAGCAACCGGCCACGGTGACCCTTGGAAATCGTCTTGCCGAGTACATCCTGAAACGCCACGGATGCCGTGCCGCTGGCCGCACTGAACAGGATGAACAGGCCAAGGATGGCCACCCCGGCCACGACCGGGCTCAGCCAGGAGGCTGCAGGAATGATCAGCAGCAGACAGACCGTTTGAATAAGTCCCGCCGTGACCCACACCCATTTACGGACGGCCAGTCGGCGAATCTGGCCGGACGCCACCAGTTGCGGCAACAGGGCCGCCGCCTGTTTGATCGGCATGAGACAGCCAAGCATCCAGACCGGGGCACCGATGATCTGCAGCAGCCAGACCAGCACCAGGTTGGGACCGGCCACCTGTTCCGCCAGTTTGGTGGAAGCCCCGTTGGCCACGTTCAAAGCATAGTTGCGCCGGGTCTCTCGGCAGAACTCTTCGGGAATCTCCCGACAAAGCCGGTCGGAGGCATCTTCCCCGGCAATGATGGATGACAGTCGCTGTTTGCTGATTTGGACGAGACGTTTCATGGCCTTCTCTGGAGAGTGGGGCCTTGGGATTGGAGACTGGCATTGTAGGAGCGGTCTTCAGACCGCGAAAAGGGGCGAGTCCTCCCGCAAATACATTCGCGACCGGGAGGTCGCTCCTACAAATTCCCTCAATAAATCACATATCTCCAGTGAGTTCCTGCAGTTTGAACAGCTTCGGATTCAGAGCCCGGACACAGGCTACGATCTCGCGCAGACCTTCCTCATCGATCCCGCTTTCCTCGTCACGCCCCTGAAAAAAAGGGTAGCCCTTGGGCAACTCCGAAAAGACCCCGTCGCGCAGCAAAGCCACATCGACCACGTCATTGATGCGGCCCGTTGCCTCCCAGGGATCACGGTAATTATACTGCCGGGCCACGATATGCAGCATCAGCCCATTCGTGAACGCACCCTTGACTTCAAAAGAAAAATCCCGGGGAGAGCCGTAACTCTCGGTCCGCCCGCCGCGCGACATCACCCGCGCCCCGGCCTCCTCCAGTATCTTTTTGACCGACTCCTCGGTCATCGGTTGCAGTTGATTCATATCAATACCTTTAATTGCCACCAAAACAATTTAGTTTTTTTCAACTCTTGATCATGTACTACAATGTTTCTCAGGTTTTCGCGTCCCTCGTCCCGCGTCCCGCGTACC